>JANNLO010000156.1:0-11826 GCA_031396835.1 Snowella sp. SOY_38_metabat_116 | reverse complement strand
GTTCTCTGCAATGCACGGTTCTCTGGTAACTTCCAGCTTAGTTCGTGAAACAACTGAAGTTGAATCCCAGAACTACGGTTACAAGTTTGGTCAAGAAGAAGAAACATACAACATCGTTGCGGCTCATGGCTACTTCGGTCGCTTAATCTTCCAGTATGCTTCCTTTAACAACAGCCGTTCCTTACACTTCTTCTTAGGCGCATGGCCTGTTATCGGCATCTGGTTCACCGCAATGGGTGTAAGTACGATGGCGTTCAACTTGAATGGATTTAACTTCAACCAATCTATCCTTGATTCTCAAGGTCGTGTTATCGGTACTTGGGCAGATGTCCTGAACCGCGCTAACATCGGTTTTGAAGTAATGCACGAACGTAATGCTCACAACTTTCCCTTAGATTTAGCTTCTGGCGAACAAGCTCCTGTAGCTCTGACCGCTCCTGCTATTCATGGTTAGTCCCTGATGTGACTGAAAGTTAGTTTAAACAAGAAGCACTCTCTTAATTGGGGGTGCTTTTTGCATTGGTTTTATTTATCGCGGTTTCTGCCGATAAAGATAAGCAAAATAGCAAATTTTACGCTAGGATTAACCTCGTATTAAGATGATAAATCCTGAAAATCAATTTGGTAGTGAGTGGTGCTGAGGTAAGTATGACTAGTATTGAACCGTTTCCTCTTAAGTCAAGAGTTTCTGTTTCGGCTCGGCCCACTGGGCAGCCTACCCTACCGACTCAACGGGGCAAATCTTCGGGTAAATCTCGATTGAAATCCCATCGACCCAAACCGCGATCGCCAGTTTTGAAAGGGTTAATCTGGGGAACAGCTTTTGCTTTTACGGCAGTAGCTTCGGCGGCGGCAGGAGTCGCTTTAGCGGTTTTATCTCCAGATTGGTCTCCGAACCAGATTTCGCTGACTCATACAACAGATTTACCTGGGGGACGAAAAACCATGCTTTCGCAAGACAGTCGTTGGCATAGTCTTTTACCTTATCATTTAGCTAGACCTGTAAATATTCTTGTGATGGGCATTGATCGAGTTTTAGACGCGCCTTCTGGCAGTTTACAAGCTTTTGCTGGACGTAGCGATACGATGTTGTTATTGCGCTTTGATCCAACGGATAATTCCCTACAAATGTTATCTGTTCCCCGTGATACGAGAGTTTTAATTCCTGATATTGGTTATTCCAAGATTAATGACGCGAATGCCCAAGGCGGCCCGAGTTTGGCAGCAAAGGTGGTGAGCCTGACCCTAAATGAGATTTCTATTGATCGGTATCTGCGAGTGACGACGGATGCTTTTCGTGAATTGGTGGACTTGGTTGGTGGCGTGGAAGTTTTTGTTGAGAAGCCGATGCACTATCGAGATATGACACAAAAGTTAGAAATTAATTTGGAGCCAGGTTTACAAACTCTGAATGGAGATCAGGCTGAACAATATGCCCGTTTCCGTAAGGATGCTATTGGTGATATTGGTCGTGTCCAACGTCAAGAAATTTTATTAAAAGCGTTGCAAAATCGGATTAATAATCCCACAATTATTCCGCGTATTCCTCAAG
Organism: Snowella sp. SOY_38_metabat_116; assembly: GCA_031396835.1. Classification (GTDB taxonomy): domain Bacteria; phylum Cyanobacteriota; class Cyanobacteriia; order Cyanobacteriales; family Microcystaceae; genus Snowella. The sequence goes on along the minus strand of JANNLO010000156.1, from coordinate 10,274 downwards.
CCATTAATATTTTGCAGAAGTCTATTGATACTAATTTAAGCATGGAGGAAATTTTGGCTTTGGCGAATTTTGGACGGCAGTTAACGAAGGAACAAGTCCAGATGGTGATGTTGCCAGGTCGCTTTAGTCAACCTGATGAATTTTCGGGACGTAGTTTTTGGATTTTGTCTGAGCAGGGGCGCGATCGCGTTATGGAGCAGTACTTTGATGTGGAACGAACCGTACAAGAACAACCCCATCGTTCTTTTGAACAATTACGCATTGCGCTGCAAAATACGACGGATAATCCTGAATTGTTAGAACGGGTTCGGACTTATCTGCGTCAACAAAAATTTGGCAATGTTTATACGATTGAAAATGCGACTCAGGTTTTAGAAGAAACTGAAATTGTTCCTCAGCAAGGAGATTTGAAGGCCGCCCGTTCAATTCAAGGATTATTGGGGCTGGGCGCGGTGGAAGCTTCTTCTACAGGAGATCTTGGTTCAGATTTAACGATTCGGATTGGCTCTGATGTTGAAAAATGGATGGCAAGCGATCGTTTAATTCCTGCTAATCCTTAAAAATTGGACTCAGTAATTGTTGTATTATGAATAATAGCAAGCGAACAAATTGATAAGTTTAACCCAAATTCTGGAAATTAATTATGGCTAGAACTATAGCCAAGACCTACGTTAGTAACGCATTTTTAAAGTTAGAAGATTCCAAGTTGTACGGAATTTTTGCTTGGAGTCAAAAAGAAGCTGACTTGATTTCTCAAAGATCTTGGTTAGTTCTATTAGAGATTTTTGTTTATGAGCATTCTTTAGAAAAAGCTTATCAAATCTTTCAAGAAATTAAAAATAACTCTCCATCTCTAAAAAAGTTTGTTGAACTAGGAAATTATCAACAATTTCTTGAGGAAGGAATCGTTCAATTGGGCGAGGGAAAAATCACTCTTTTTGCTAGGGGATTTCGGAGTTTTATTGAAAAAGATATGCAGTTTGAATTGGGAGAAATAAGCCATAATTCTTATTACCAAATTTTGCCAGAACTTTTTAATCAAGTTATTTTAGAAAATGATTTGGCTTTTATAAATACTTTTGCAGACTTTATTCAAATAGCAGAAAAACTCGAGAAAATGGGTTTTCTTTCTCCTGCGATCTTAGCCATTGATTGGGGAGATTTAAAACGTCCTATGCCCATTTGCCAAGCATTTGGTTTGACCAGAGGAACTCCTGTTGATCGTTATTATTTAAGTAAGTTTTTAGAAACAATTCATCCTCAAATTCAGGGAAATATTTTAGAAATTGGTGGCACTCCCAAAGATAAAGATTTCTATCAGGTGAATCAGGGAACATCTTATCGAATTTTGAATATTGAAGCGGGGCCAGGCGTTGATATTGTTGGCGATGTTCATGATGTTTCTATTGTGGAAGCAGAATCGTTGGATTCAATTATTATTTTTAATGTTTTAGAACATTGTTATGCACCCTGGATTGCGGTTGAAAATATTTGGACATGGCTAAAAAAAGGTGGGAAATGTTTTGCAATGGTTCCTAGCGCGATTCGAGTTCATGCTACACCTCAAGATTATTGGCGACCTTTACCAGATGCTTTTGTTTATATTTTTCGTGAGTTTTCTCAACAAAAATTGTCTGTTTATGGAAATCCTATTACCGCGATCGCCAGTTATCAAGGCATTGCAACCGAGGAATTAACACCAGAAGAATTAGATAATTTTCACCCCGATTATCCCGTTGCTACTTGTATCGTTGCCCAAAAATAAGATTGCTTTAATTAATTAATTTTGCTTTAATTCTTATTCAAATCTAAAATTTATATGAGTCCGATTACCTTTGACATTCAACCAGAAATTAGCATCATTTTATGTACCTATAATCGTGCTAAATATCTCAATAAGTGTATTGATAGTGTGATTAATCAGAGTTTTAAAAATTTAGAATTAATTATTGTAGATGATGGCAGTGAAGATAATACTTTTGAAATTGTTCAACCTTATTTTCAACAATTTAATAATATTCGTTATCTTAAACATCAAAATAGAAAACTAGGACTTTCTAAAAATGCGGGAATCCAAACTTCTTTTGGTAAATATATTACTTTTATTGATAGCGATGATACCTATCAAATTAATCATCTTGAATCTCGATGGGAATATATGCAGCTTCATCCAGCAGTTGATTTAATCGAAGGAGGATTTTTTAGCGATGAAGAAATATTAGTTGCTGATTATTTCCAAACAGGAAAAACTATTAATTTACGAGAATGTGTTTTAGGCCCAACTTTTTTCGGAAAAAGAAAAGTATTTTTTGAATTAGGAGGATTTAATAATATTCCCTATGGAGAAGATACCGACTTTTGGGAGCGATCGCAAGAAAAATTTAAAACACAGAAATTAACTGAGCCTCAAACTTATATATACACCAGAGCAGAAACCAGTATTACGAAAACTTTTGTAGAGAGAATTTCAGTATCAAGCTAATTTTTATGAGAAAAGAAGAAATTTCAGTATTGTTGAATAAATCCTATAATGCGTTAGGATCTCTTCGGTAAAAGCAAAAAGAAATTAAAAACCTTTCAGGAATATTTAATCATAATGACAGATTTGAATTGGCAACAAGGTAGTTTAGTTGAATTAGAAATTACAGGTTTAAGTAATAGTGGTGAAGGTCTAGGACGTTTTCAAGACCGTGTGATTTTTGTACCAGATACGGTTAGCGGCGATCGCGTTATCGTTAGGCTAATACGAGTTAAACAACAATATGCCCAGGGACAACTTCAAGAAATTATCACCCCTTCTAGTCATCGAGTTCGTCCGCCCTGCATTGTCGCCGATAAATGTGGCGGTTGTCAGTGGCAACATATTGACGACATTTTTCAACAAGAAAGCAAGCAACAGCAAATTATTGATGCTCTAGAACGGATTGGGCAATTTTCCGAAATCCCCATCGCACCTTTATTGGCAACTTCTCAAACATTTGAATACCGCAATAAATCCACTTATCCCTTGGCTCGTTCCAGTGAAGGACAAGTTCAAGCGGGTTATTATCGTCCCCAAAGCCATAAAATTATTAATCTGAATCAATGTCCCGTTCAAGATCCCCGTTTAAATCCTTTACTCGCAGAAATTAAACAAGATATTCAGACTCAAGGCTGGTCAATCTACGACGAAACCGAACGTCAGGGCAAACTACGCCATCTTTCTCTCCGCATTGGAAGACGCACAGGAGAAATTTTATTAACCTTAGTTAGTGCTAATCCGAATTTACCTGGACTTGCAGAACAAGCTCAAATTTGGTTAGAACGCTATCCAAGCCTGATTGGGGTTACGCTTAATCATCAACCCGAGCCAACCAATCTTATTTTGGGATCACAAACCCAACTTATTGCAGGATTGCCTTACTGTCGAGAAATCTTTGCAGGACTACAATTTAATCTGCGCTCTGATACCTTTTTTCAAATTAATACCGAGACAGCCGAACTCTTATTGGAAAAAATTCTCCAACAATTAAATTTACAAGGTTGGGAGCAGATTATTGATGCTTATTCAGGTGTCGGAACTTTTACTCTCCCTTTTGCTCAAAAAGTAGAATCTGCGATCGCGATCGAATCCAATAAAACTGCCGTTCAACAAGCCAAAGAAAACGCCGAAATTAATCATATTCAAAATGTTCAATTTCTAGCAGGTAAAGTCGAAAATATTCTACCTGGATTAACCCAACAAACGGATTTAGTCCTTTTAGACCCGCCCCGTAAAGGTTGCGATCGCCGCGTTATCCAAACTCTGGTTTCTACCCAACCCAAAACTATTGTTTATATCAGTTGTCAACCCTCAACTCTCGCCCGCGATCTCAAAATCCTTTGCCAAGAAGGAAAATATAAACTAATTTGGGTACAAGGAGCCGACTTTTTCCCTCAAACCGCCCATGTTGAATGCGCCGTCATCTTGCAAGCAAGCTAATTCACACGAATTTATCTAAAATTTACCAACTCAACCAACCTCATTGATAAGCTGTAACTTTGGGGATCGGTACAACCAATAACTTTCCCTTTTTCCTCTATCTTTAAGTAGAGACTTATAAAAAAATCGGTTATAATGAGGTTGCTAATGAATTAACTTAATCGGCTGTAATCCTTAATGTCAGAGACTTAGAGCGATCGCCTAAAGCAAAAATTATCATTAAGCGTAATCATCGAGCCACTTTTTATTCTGCACAAAGTCTTACTGAAAACAACCTTACGAGGAAAAGCGTGTGATTTCAATTTCACTGCCTCCCACGAAGCGAAACTGGAGTACTTTAAGCTTCAATTCGACTCTTTATCTTTGTCCTGTTCTCGATTTACTCCTAGCTAACATTCCCTGCGAATTTCAAGATGAGATTCGGTTAGGCTTACAAGAAGCACTTGTTAATGCAGCTAAACATGGAAATAAACTTGATCCTAGTAAATCGGTTGTCGTTAGTTTCTTGGTTTCTAAGGCGGGCTATTCTTGGGTAATTTCGGATCAAGGAAAGGGATTTACACCCAAATGTGATTGTGAAGGCGATGTAACCTGTTCCACTAAATTACTTCCTCCCGATGAATCCGAAAGCGGTCGGGGTTTATCTATTCTTTATCAAATTTTCGATCAAGTTAACTGGAATGCAAAAGGAACTCAACTAAGTTTAAGCAAACAATTCAATAAAATTAGCAGCAAATCTACCGAAAATATTAGTTCATTCAAATATCAAATCCCGCTTAGAAAAGTGAAGACATGGTTAGTGAATGCTTGACTATGGCTCCTAAAAGTGATGGTAGAGATTTTTAGAAATATCTTTTAAATAGCATATATAGTATATTTTCTCGCTTGGTCTTCAATTTTATAAAAAATATTAATAAAGACTTTGTTCGCTGTGAAGTTCCTTTTTGTCAATCCATTTTTTAGTTTTTCCACGCCCATCTCAGATTAAAATAAATTCCACTGTTTTAGTACTGAAAATATTCATTCTATGAGAAATCGGGGTTTATGGGCGGTACTGGACTCGAACCAGTGACATCCTGCTTGTAAGGCAGGCGCTCTACCAACTGAGCTAACTGCCCCAATTAATTTACAACATTAATCATATCATAAATACAATCTTTAGATCACTCTAATCACAAATTTATTTTTAAAATACTATGCCCTCTGGCCGAACCCACGATCGCATTACTGTTTTGAGTGTTCCCTTCGTTTTGGGTATATCCTATTTTGTCACCCAGAGCGGGCCATTATCTGTCAGTGTGATGGTTGGTTTTTTGTTTAGCGGTTTGATGTTTGGGCCAGATTTGGATATTTATTCAGTTCAATATAAGCGTTGGGGTTGGTTCCGTTGGCTTTGGATTCCCTATCGTTCGGCTATTCGTCATCGTTCTAGTCTTTCTCATGGTTTTCTTATTGGTACAATCCTACGATTGGCTTACCTGAGCGTGATTATGGTGAGTTTATCAGGAATAACTGCTGCGATCGCCTATTTATTCGGTTATTTTAATTTTCAGGGAATAGTTTGGTTAAAAACTCATTTGTCTTTTTCTTATCAAAAATATTGGCAAATTATATTAGCTTTAATTATCGGCTTGGAATTAGGGGCGATGAGTCATTCTCTGAGTGATTGGATTGGTTCCGCTTATAAAAGAAAACAATCTCAAAAAATACGTTCAAAAAGTGCAAATGCGCGATCGCGAAGGGGCGCAGTGCGATCGCGGATAACTTCACCCAAAAGCTCAAAGACTAATCAAAAACGAAAAATCAAAGGTCAATAAAAATTATTAATAACAATTTAAAAATTTGCTCTTTTCATACTTTTAACTAATCATTAAAGATTGAAGCGATTATGATTTAGCGAGACTTTCTTCTATGGCTTGAATCTGCTCTCTTTGAGTTTCTATTTCTAATTGTCGGCGGGTTAAATCTAAATTTTTCGTGGTCATTTCTTGCCTCCATTCTTGAATTTTGGCTTCTTCTTGCTGAATAAATTCGGTCGTCAGTTTCGGTTCACTCAAAAATTCTTGCAAAATACTTAATATCCAATCCCTTGCACTATCAATTCTTAAAATTTGTTGTTTTTCATCTACTTCTACTAAAACAAGAACTCCTTCATTGAAACCTTTTAATGTCTCAGGATAAAGTTTTCCAGAATCTTTTTCCCAAAGATTTTTTGCCGTCTCACCAGCGAGCAGTTGTAGTTGCAATTCACTCAAATAAGGATTTTTAATAACTTGAGCAAGATATAACATAAAAAAGGAAAATACGAGTGGTTTGACACAAAAAAGCTAATTTTTGACAGATAGTCTCATCTTCATTTTAATAGAAATCTCGAATTTGAGAAATTATTAGAGTCTTTTTAAACGCGATCGCAGAATATCAGCTTGAGTTTCAGCTTCGGCGAGATTTGCCCTGGCTCCTGCAATAACCGATTCGGGAGCTTTTCCCACAAAAGTAGGATTATTCAAACGTCCTGAAATAGATTCCGCTTCTTTTTCGATTTTAGCGAGTTTTTTCTCTAGTTTAGCTTTTAAATTTTCAATATCTATCAATCCTGACAAAGGAATTAAAACTTGAGTTGTGCCGACGACACCTGCAATACATTGAATATTTTCATTTTCTAAAGTTTCTGTAATAGTTAAATTTTCGACTTTCCCCAAATTTTCTAGATAAACTTTGCCGATTTCTAACATTTCTCGTTCTTTCTCACTAGAACTTTGAAGAATAACCGAAGCTTTGATTCCTGGTTTAATTTCGGCTTCAGCTCTTAAGTTGCGAATAGTGCGAATCGTTTCAATTAAGTTAATAAAAGATTCTTCTAAATATGGATCAATCAATTCAAAATTAACTTTTGGATAAGTTTGCAATGCTAAAAATTGTTCTTCGTTTTGAGTTAAAGTTTGCCACAATTCTTCGGTGATATGGGGCATAAAAGGATGGAGTAATTTGAGGATATTTTCTAATACTTGAGCCAAAGTTTGTTGAGCAATTAAACGAGAGCGATCGCCACTTTCTTTCCATAAACGAGGTTTAATTAACTCGATATACCAATCACAAAAATCGCCCCAAATAAATTCATATAATCCTTTAGCCGCTTCTCCTAATCCATAGTTTTCAATATTATTAATAGTTTGTTTAATCACTTGATTTAAACGAGAAAGAATCCATTTATCACACAATTCCAATTCATTTAAATTTGGATTCCCCAATTGCTCAGGCGTTTTTTCTTCCAAATTCATCAACACAAATCGAGTGGCATTCCAAAGTTTATTCGCAAAATTACGAGAGGCTTCTACTGAATCGGATTCATCATTTTTGCGGTCATATTGCAAACTAATATCCTGACCCGCTCCCGCCACTTCTCGAATGAGAGTATAACGCAAAGCATCAGTTCCATATTTACGGATCAAAATCAGGGGATCAATGCCATTATTAGCGGATTTAGACATTTTTTTGCCCTTTTCATCGCGCACTAATCCATGAATATAAACGTCTTTAAACGGCATTTCTCCTGTAAAATGACCCGCCATCATCGTCATCCGCGCAACCCAGAAAAAGATAATGTCAAATCCTGTTACTAAGGTCGCGTTGGGATAATAGGTTTCTAAATCTTGTGTATTTTCAGGCCAACCCATTGTGGAAAAAGGCCAAAGTCCAGAGGAAAACCAAGTATCTAAAACATCAGGATCTTGTTTAAGTTGCAGATTTTCACCATATTGTAATTTGGCTTTTTCTAATGCTTCTATATCATTATTAGCTACGATAAAAGGCGTATTGTCGGTGATTTTTCCGCCCGTTTCACTAACTACATACCAAGCGGGAATTTGATGTCCCCACCACAATTGACGGGAAATACACCAATCTTTGAGCTTTATTAACCAATCTCGGTAAACTTTTGACCAGCGTTCAGGCACAAAACGAGGAGAATTTTCTTGGTCTAAACATTTCAAAGCTTTACTAGCTAAAGGTTCGATTTTGACAAACCATTGCGTTGATAATAACGGTTCGACAGGCACTTTTCCGCGATCGCTATAGGGAACTGTATGTTTATAATTTTCAACCTTAACTAAAAATCCTGTTTCTTGTAATTTTTGAACTAGATTTTTTCGGGCATCAAAACGATCTTGTCCTGCGAAAGATCCCGCATTTTCATTCATCGTCCCATCTTTATTCATAATATTAATAAAAGGGAGTTGATGACGTTTTCCCATCTCAAAGTCATTGGGATCATGGGCAGGCGTAACTTTGACACAACCTGTTCCAAAAGTGGGATCAACTAATTCGTCAGCAAAAATAGGAATTTCTCGACCCAAAATCGGTAAAGTAATTGTTTTTCCAATAAAAGCCCGATAACGTTGATCTTTAGGATTAACTGCCACGCCTGTATCGCCTAACATGGTTTCGGGCCGTGTAGTTGCCACAACAAGTTCACCCGTACCATCAGTCAAGGGATAACGCAAATACCAAAGATGTCCATCAACTTCTTCATTTTCAATTTCCAAATCCGAAACCGCAGATTGAGAAGCAGGACACCAGTTTACTAAATAATTTCCCCGATAAATTAGACCCTCTCCATAAAGTTGAATAAAAGCTGTTTTTACTGATTGGGAAAGTTCTTCATCCAAAGTGAATCGTTCCCGTGACCAATCCACTGATACGCCAAGGGATCGCAGTTGATTAACAATAGTTCCACCCGATTCTTCTTTCCATTGCCAGGCACGTTCTAAAAACTTTTCTCGTCCCAAATCATCCCGATTTTTGCCTTCTGCTCTGAGTTTTTTTTCTAAAATTGTTTGTACTGCAATGCTGGCGTGATCAGTTCCAGGCAACCACAAAGTATTATCTCCTTTCATGCGGTGATAACGGATCAAAGTATCAATCAAAGCACTTTCAAAAGCGTGTCCCATGTGCAAGCTTCCCGTCACATTCGGCGGCGGAATGACAATGCAATAGGGTTCTCCTGGGTGGTTTGGATCAGCTTTAAAAACTTGTTGTTGTTCCCAAGCTGCTTGCCATTTTGCTTCAGTGATGGTTGGGTCGTATTGAGGAGGAAGGTTGGCAGTCATGGGAAATAATTTAGATCAATAGTTTGAGTTAATCTCTATGTTTATTCTGTCACAGTTGCGTCACAAAAGGATGAAATTAGAATCAGGTAATCGAACTAAAATAATAAATTTCTAGCTTTTTATTTAACTTGTAATGTAAAGCTTATTAAGATAAAAGCGGTTTTAAAAGTTTAGTTAAAAAAATTTATTGAATCAAGTTATATTAAATTTTATTTTAACTATAAATAAATAATTATTTGAGTTGCTGTATTATGCGATTATTTTCAATAATTTTTGATAAAAGTAAGACAAATAAAAAGCATTTATTCAAATTAGATAATTTAATTATTCTAGAATTTTTAAACAATCTTTAAACTTTTACAAATAACGAATACGTTTTTCCGTTCCTAAAACTGTTTTATAATCTTGAATACCACTATAATCACCTTGTACTCTTACAACATCGTTTTCAAGAATGTTTAATGGTTCACTACTTACAAGAAACACAAAATCTTCAGAATAATTAGAGCAGGACTTACGCAGAAGGAAAAAATAAGATAAGTTGGGAAAAGAGAGAGGGAGGAAAAAATGAAAAACCCAGTAACTCGGCTAGATTATTGCCAATATCTACGCTTTCAGTCACATTAACTACACCCTAACCAACTTTGCTGAGCATGGCGAGAAATTTTCTCACGACCAAATAAATCGCCAGATTACAATATCGAAATGACCTCCAAGTTTATTCCAACAAAACACCGAAAATGAAGGTTAAAGAGGTACTGAAAAGATTACAAGCTGAGGTTGGTATGAGGTCAGAATGAGGGGAAGTCATCGAATTTTTGCCCATCCTCATAAATCGGGGATTGTTGTTGTTGTTCCAGGCAAATTGAGCAATAATATACCAAAAGGAACACTTTCATCTATTTGGAAACAAGCTCAATTAGGAGATTAACTATGAAAAAGTACAGGGTGATTTATGAAAAAGGTGAAACAAATTGGGGGGCGATCGTTCCCGATTTACCTGGATGTGTCAGTATTGGCGATACTTTAGAAGAGGTACAGGAAAATGTAAAGGAAGCAATTTCTCTTTATCGGAAAATTGGGTAAAAACCCCGTCCTTTAGGACGGCTTTAATTGGTTTTGAATGTACTGCTTGAGAACTTCAATGGGCGCACCACCTGCGCTAGAAACAAAATAACTAGGCGACCATAAAGCATTTTTACCGTATG
>JANNLO010000116.1:0-15432 GCA_031396835.1 Snowella sp. SOY_38_metabat_116 | reverse complement strand
CAATTCCTAATAAATCAGAAAATTTAGTAAAGAAAGCAGATTTGTATGGAAAGCAAGGAATTTGGTATGATTTTTTAGAGTCTTTTTCTGAGGCTAAACAGGCAAATCCTAACAATCAAATGTTAATAAATGATTGGACGGCGATGCTGAAATTGATAAACTTAGAATCTTTGTCCTCAGCAACTTCACAACCTTAATAAAATATACTGATCAAAAACTATGTGGCGAGTCAATATTCGGTGTGATGGAGAAGCTTGGAAACGTTCTGGTGCTGATTTTAAAGTCATGACCAAAAATTATTCCTGCGAATTAATCGGTTCCCAAAAAATGCCTGATGAATCTCGCATCATGGCCTATAAAATCGAGAATGTGGATGAAGTTGAAACTTTTCAAGAGATGTGTGAAAAATTTGTTGGCTTTACGACGGATTATGAATCTCTTTAAAATATCAGGCAAGAAATATCGTTCAGGACTGATTTTTTGGTAGGATAGCGACATTAAGAGGGGAATTTGTCCTATGCCAGAATCACAACCATCAGCAAAAACTGAGATGATCGAGCAGTTACAGCGTAGTATTGAGCAATTGCAAACTGTTGTAGAAAACCTGAAAACGGACTCAGTAGAAGAATTGCCCCCTCAAAAAACTGTAGCTAATTTGCTTAATATAACGACTCGTTTGGTTCAGCCGCGATCGCCCGATTTTTTTTCTGATGATCAAACCCAAATTACGCCATCACCAGAAAAAATACCCGCAGATTCGTGGATTGATGAAAAAGAAGAAGAAGCTGAGGGAATAGATAGATTTTTGCCAACTTTTAACGGTTTACAAAATTGGTGGGATGGCATACTGGCAAATATTCGGAGATTTTTACCCGCAAAAGTGAATAATAGACTCTCTGATTGGGGATTAACCAGCTTTCTGGCGAGTTTAATTGTTGTTGTTTCTATCAGTTCTGTTTTATTGTTTCCTAAAAATCCGCCCCAATTTCCTGGTGAGATTGCTGAAAATTTAATTCCTAATTCTGAAGTTTCATTTCCTGATGCGATCGCCACTCCATCCGAATTAGTCGCTCCCCAACCGCCTCAACCCATCCAACTCGCGCCGCCGCCCACATCTCCCCTAACTCCTGAACAAAGCTTGATTGAAGCTATTCAGCAAGAAGTCACTGATTTAACCCAGCAATATCCCGAAGGCGTAATCTTAAGTATTGAACCGAACTTTTTGGCGAGTCAATTGACCGTTATTTTAGGCAATAATTGGTATCAACTAAACATTCAACGACAAGACAATTTAGCGAATACGATTTGGCAACGCGCCCAGAAATTAGCTTTTCGTAAATTTAATCTGATCGGGCCAACTGGCAGCTTACTCGCTCGTAATCCCGTTGTTGGCAATAAAATTATTATTATTGAGCGACAGATTCCTGCTCCTGAAAGTTCTTTGTCTGAAAATAAACCGTTGTTATAAAGGAAAATTGCGATCGCCAGATTTCAGTGATGATAAACCCGTACTACGCGATCACTTTTTTAAAAATTAATAAGAAAAATGAGAAAATTTTGTTAAATTTTGTAAAAAAATATTGCAGAAGGTTACCGTATTCTGGCTTGATTGAAGATGAGAATAAGCTCATTATTTTAAAATTAGAATAATATTTAGCTTGGTTCAATCGGTTGTCACGGTTTTCTTAATCGTTCATTCAAATATTAAAAACTGAGGAAAAGTTTATCCATGTTAAAAAATCTATTTGGTGGGAAGAAAAAAGAATTTTTTATAGAATTAGACGATTTCAAAACTCCAACTCCAGAAGCTAAAGTTGATTCTGTTCCCGCCCCGACAACTGAAACTGTTGTAAAAACGAAAGAACCAGCTTCTAAAGCTAAGCAAAAATCTGATAAAAATAAAGCTAAAGACACTAAAAAAGTTGCCTCTGAAATAACTCCCGTTGTCGTTCCAGCAAAAGCCGTTAAAGTTGAACCCACTGAAGTTCAATTTGCAACTCAATATTTCGCCTCAAATTCTAGCCGTCGCACGCCTGGCCCAAGTTTGGCTAAGTTTAAAGAAATGGCTCGTCAGTCAAAAAGTGTTAAATAAATAATTATTTTTACTAACAAAAATTTGTGAAATCAAGACCCAGGATTCTGCTTCTGGGTTATTCTTTTTCAGGTTAATGTAAATTAAAAATGACATCATCAATAATTTACAAAAACCTTGATCTTTCTTCATCAAAGATAAAAATTAAAGAGGATAAAGGCGATCGCATTTTAAGTTTTATTAGTCATCAATTACTTTTAATTTAATTTAAATATTTTCTAGTTTAGGAAGAAATGTAAAATTCATCAGTTTTCCGTCTGAGGATTTGTTATTTTAGTTAAACGGCTGAGATCAATTTTTAGTCTTAATTTGTTTTTTGAATAAACGCCCATGTCCCTAATTGTCCAAAAATATGGTGGAACCTCTGTTGGTACAGTTGAACGTATTCAAGCGGTTGCCCAACGAGTCTGTCAAACAGTCCGCAATGGTCATTCTGTCGTCGTCGTGGTCTCTGCAATGGGAAAAACCACTGATACGCTAGTTAAATTGGCCCAAGAAATTTCGCCTAGTCCCAGCCGTCGGGAAATGGATATGTTGCTTTCGACAGGGGAACAGGTTTCTATTGCCCTATTGAGCATGGCCATTCAAGAATTAGGGCAGGCTGCTATTTCCTTGACGGGGGCGCAAGTGGGGATTGTCACCGAAGCAGAACACAGTCGAGCGCGTATTTTAGAGATTAAACCTGATCGCCTAAATAAACATCTAAAAGAAGGTAAGGTGATTGTCGTTGCGGGTTTTCAGGGAATTAGTAGCATTGATAATTTGGAAATTACTACTTTGGGGCGGGGCGGCTCAGATACTTCTGCGGTTGCCTTAGCTGCTGCTTTGAAAGCTGATCTCTGTGAAATTTATACTGATGTTCCTGGAATTTTGACCACTGATCCCCGTTTAGTGCCAGAAGCGAAGTTACTTGAAGAGATTACTTGTGATGAAATGTTGGAGTTGGCCAGTTTGGGCGCGAATGTTTTGCATCCAAGGGCCGTTGAAATTGCTCGTAATTTTGGTGTGTTGTTAGTTGTGCGTTCGAGTTGGAGTGATGCGCCAGGCACAAAAGTTGTTTCACCGCCACCGAAACCTCGTTCTTTGATGGGATTAGAAATTACTAAAGCAGTTGATTCAGTTGAATTTGATGCTGATCAAGCAAAGATAGCTTTACTCAGAGTGCCTGATTATCCTGGCGTTGCGGCTAAGTTATTTGGAGAAATTTCTCATCAACGGGTAGATGTGGATTTGATTATTCAATCGATTCATGAAGGCAACAGTAATGATATTGCTTTTACAGTTGTTAAAAACTTGTTGACTAAGGCTGAAGCAGTGGCTTTTGCGATCGCGCCCAACTTGCGAGATCATCCAGCGAATACCCAAGAGGCGGAAGTAATTGTGGAAAAAGGGGTTGCCAAAATTGCAATCGCGGGAGCAGGAATGATTGGAAGGCCAGGCATTGCCGCAAAAATGTTTAAAACCCTTGCCGATGCCAAAATCAATATTGAAATGATTTCTACGTCGGAAGTTAAAGTCAGTTGTCTGATTGATGAAGCCAATGGAGAATTAGCGATCGAAGCACTCTGTAAGGCTTTTGGTGTGAATCAGGCTCCTAAAACTTCCTCTAAAATGTTTTCCCATTTACCATCAGTGCGAGGTGTTGCTCTTGATATTAACCGCGCTCAAGTCGCTATTCGTCATATTCCCGACCGACCTGGGATGGCAGCTCAAATTTTTACTGCTTTAGCGGATCAAAATATTAGTGTGGATATGATTATTCAATCCCAACGCTGTCGAATTATTGAAGATATTCCTAGGCGGGATATTGCTTTTACCATTTCCCAACCAGATATTGAAATAAGCCAACAGGTGTTAACAAAACTAGGAATTAAATTAGGATTCGGCGAAATTGTAATTAATGAAGATGTCGCAAAAGTAAGCATTGTTGGCTCTGGAATGGTTGGTCATCCAGGCGTTGCCGCTAAGTTTTTTGCAGCATTGGCCCAAGAAAAAATCAATATTCAAATGATTGCAACTTCTGAAATTAAAGTTAGTTGTATTGTTTCTCAAAGCGATGCAATTAGGGCATTAAAATGTGTTCATGATGCTTTTGAATTAGCTGGACAAGAAGTAATTAATGTTCCTGTTTAGTCTAAAATTTATGAGCTTTTAAAACTGATTTTTAAATGACAAAAATAAGCAAGAGAACAAGCTTTTATCTGCTTTTAAAATTCAACTTCATACAATCTTTGTTGCAACATTTGAGGAAATTGGCTGTAATACTTTTGATTGAGAGGAGATGGGTGGGGTAAAGGCATTAAACTAATCTGACGTTGATGAATTATACCTTGATTATCAGTTGCATTGAGGATAACATTCAACTGCGAAGAAAAGCGATCGCCACCCAGAAAAAAATTATTAACTTCTCCTTTTTTTCCATAGGGAATAAACCATTTAAAGGCTTCTGTTCCAAGGGGAATAATTTGTGTACCTTGCCAATGTAGAACTAATAATTTTTCGATAAAAGGCCGAAAACGTTCTTTAACTTCTGGGGAATAAGCTTTATTGCCAGGCGGTTTATAGGGAACTGTATTTGTTAATAATACGCGATCGCAAACTGTTAGTAATTCTTCCTTTGTTTTTGCTTTCTGACCATGCAAAGCTAAATAAAAACCACCTCGCACTAACTTTCCTGCGGAGCCAATTAAGGGTTGACCAGCATGAACTTCATCCCGTCCTAAATCTCTGCCAAAAAAACACAATTGACTTTCTAAATTGCCTGCATAAAGAATTGGATCTAAGGGATTTTTATTAGCAGCTTGATAGATCGGTAAATCAACTGGAAACTCTTTCCGTTCTGATTCTTGACGAATTTGATAAATGAGATTTGTAATAGCAGACATAAAGCTCAGAGTAACATTTAAGGAATCAATAACATAGCATAATTATTCATGGAAAAACGACAAAGATTGACAATGATATAATTGATAGTTATAGCCATTAATTGCTGGAAATTCTTGTTGATCAAGTGAGCAATTGGGTAAGTCGATTTTAGCATGAAAATTCACTGTCCACACGTCTAAAAACTTATTTTGAGCTTGTACAATATTTTTAAGTTGTTGAGTTACTTCTAGGGAATTATCTTGAGTTTTATGGATTAATAAGAAAGCTGGTTTTGGTGTTTTTGCGATCGCCAAATTATGTTCTAATTCCCAAGCAATTCCCATCATTTCACCCGTCTGAACTAGACTTTCTTGGGTAGTTGCGATCAGACTTGGAACAGTTGAATGAGTTTGTAAAATAGTAATTAATTGGCTGGGATTATAATATTTTCTATATCCTAAATTATTGGCAATACTTAAACTACTTAAGATTCCCATTAATCCTACTAAAAAAATCGCTACTTTTCCGTTATTTTTAATTAAGTAAAAAATGTTTTTTAAAGAAAAATTAATGCTCGAATTAAAATCAAATTTTACCTTTTTTTCCTGCCATAAAATTGATAGGCTAATAGCAAGTAAAAATGTAATTACGGGTAAATAAACAAAACTATATCTTGCTCCACGAGTTATGTCTTTTCCTGCCCAATAAGTAATTCCTAAAAAGAGTATAATTAGGCTGAAAAAATAATAGATGAGCATTCGAGTTTCTAGCGCAAATTTGTCTGCATACCAACTTTTTAATAAGCCCCATTTGATTAAGGGAATAAACCAAATTAAATATACCAACATTCCCAAACCCGATAAAATTGCGATCGCTAATGAAGGAGATTCTATTGGTAAAAGAGATAACATCGTCACCCAAGCTGCGGCAAGTTGAAACGGTGGACTAATTAATCCCACAAAATTACTGTTGTCTTGGCGAATCCATTGGGTCATGTTGTTACCATATTCTCGCTGTGAAATAATCCATAACCAAGTCAAAATAACTGTTCCTGTAGTAATAATAATAATGCCTAATGAATACCAATTTGTTAAAGATATTTTGTAATATTTAGACTTTTTAAATTGAGAAAAATATAACATTCCTAATGACATTAATTCAGCCAAAAATACTAGTCCAAAAAAGAAATGAATAGATAATCCTAAGCTATTAATAACACTCCATAAAAAGATTAATTGCCAAGGTAAACTTCTTCCTGTTGCTAAATATTGTGCGGCTTTTAAAAAACAACCGAGTGATAAAGTTACTATTAAAACTGCACAAGTATAGTGACGAGCTTCTTGAGAAATAAAAATACTGTAGGGAGAAACGGCGATTAAAAGTGCGGATAAATTTGCAATTAAACTGGAGCGAAAAATAATTTTTGAAACATAGTAAAATGCAGGAATAGCAAGAACACCAAATAAGGCTGGTAAGGCCCTTGCGACCCAGAGATTGACATAATTTTCAGAAGTAGGAAACAAACGCAACCAAAGATGAAATAAAACGAAATATAGAGGTGGATGATTATCTTCATTCAGCAATAAAGAAATGACTTCATTAATACCAGCATTAGGGTTAATTTGAAGAGGTTGTAATAGAGTTTCTGAAGAAATAATTTGATTAAGTGGAATTGAATTAAAGTTATTTCCTAAGCTAAAAACTAGTGTTGCAAATTCATCTGTCCAAGGAGATTTTAAAGTTAATTCATGAAATCGAAGTAAAGCACCAATTATGATCCAACAAAAGAGTATGAGAACGCTATTTTTATTGTTTGATATGAATTTATAAGGAAGAATATTTTTGCTCTTAAATAAATAATTATATTTTATCATAATCAATTTTTTAGTGATGTTTCATATTTTTAAATTGACTTGTTTTGATCTTTTTTAAAGAACAATTATCAAAAAATAGAGTTAAAAGTCTTGCTAATTGTGATAAGTTTTATTTTAGAGGTTATTGAGCCTATTTATTGAGCTATTTATTCTACTTTTTCCCTTAGGTTTTATAACTTACTTAATATATTTTTCCCTTCACTAACTAAAGTAGAAATAGTATATTGTTGCCGTATTAATTGATGCAAATTAGTAGAGATTTGATCAGCAAATTGTGGATCTTGAATAAGTCTAAGAATTGCCTCAGCAAAAGTTTCTGGTTCATCAGCAATTAAAATATTATGCCCATCGGTGACGGGGATTCCTTCAGCACCCAAGGTTGTAGAGATAACAGGAATTCGACAAGCTCCTGCTTCCAAAATTTTAAATCGTGTTCCCGACTCAAATCTTAGCGGAACTAAAGCAATATTAACATGATAAAGATAAGGCAAAACTGATTCTATTTTTCCTGTGATAGTTATTTGAGAATCTTTAATATCTGATAGGATTATATCCGAGTTATTTCCAATAATATAAAAATGGATATTAGGTATTTTTTGACGCACTAAAGGAAAAACTTTTTCAATTACCCATCTTGCCGCATCTTCCATCGGACTACCTGCCCAAAAAGTTCCAGCTAAATAAATAGAAGGCGATTGAAAATTTTGAGGAATAGGAGGTGTTTTCTGATAGGTATCAAGATCAATTACGTTAGAAAATATCTGAATTTGTTCGGATTTTTCGGCAAGTTCACGGTAATATTCAGCATCAATTTCTGACACTGCTGTTGTTATATCTGCTAGTTTTGTTCCCCAGGTTTCTTCCTCTATTTTCTGTTGTCCAGACTGATAAATTTGTTGATATTGCTCTTCATTTTTGGCGTAAAGAAGCTCTCTTTTCACATATCTTGACCAGACACTATCTGTATCTAAAACAACTTTATAGTGGGAATTTTCTTTTATATATTTAAGTAAAGGATAGGAAATATTACCATATCCTAGCCAAATAATGTCTGCTTGAATTTGCTCAGCAATATCTAGTAATTTTTGATAATCGGTTTCTGATTCATAATATATTTCAAAAATATTTTTATTCAGAAATTTTCTACTGAATTTATTAAAGATTATTTTAATTAATAAAATAGTTGAATCCTTAAATAAACGTTTCTTCAATAAGTATTGAAATTTATCGAGAAAGTTGATATTTGGATCAACAAACGGTGCGAAATAAAACTGCTGGCAATATTTTTGTTGATAAAATTTTATCGCTTGATCGCCTCCCATTTCCGCTGGATATACTCTACTATAGATATAAAGATTGGCAATCTGAGAAAGTGCTTTGATCGAGTTTTCAACCCGTAGTGTTGGGCCGCCGATGGGAGGATGGTGTAGAACGGGAGTAGTAAAAAGAATGGTTTGTTTAGGAGTCATATTAGATTCTAATTTTCTTTTTAAATTAATTCATTATGGATCAATTTAGTCTCAAAGTCTGAACAAAGTTTACAGGGATTGATCCGCTAAAAGATAGAAATTTCATCAAGTAATTATTTTATTAAAAGAGACTCAATTGATCACAGAAGGAGAAAGTTGGTTGTTAACATAAAAATATTAACAAAGATATGAAGTTAAGCTTTTAAAAAAATCACTTATGGATAATCTGATCCTTAAACTACGAGGAATGAGTTGCGCTTCTTGTGCTTCAAATATTGAAAAAGCGATTAAATCTGTTGCGGGTGTGATCGACTGTAATGTTAATTTTGGAATTGAGCAAGCGACTGTTCAATATAATCCTCAAAAAACCAATCTAGAAAGTATTCAATCGGCTGTCAAAAATGCGGGCTATCAAGCATTTCCTCTGCAAGAGATGAGTATGGGGCAAGAAGATCAAGAAAAAGAGTTTAGAAAGACTGAAACTGTTGATCTGAAAAACAAAATCTGGTTCGGTGGCATTATCAGTTTTCTATTGATTTTGGGCATGATGCCAGAAGTTTTAGGAATGAATCTACCTCTAATTCCTGCTTGGCTAAGTAATCCCTGGGTGCAGTTGATTTTGACAACTCCCGTGCAGTTTTGGTGCGGACGCTCTTTTTATGTCGGTGGTTGGAAAGCGTTTAAAAATCATACTGCCACAATGGACACTCTGATAGCATTGGGAACAGGAGTTGCTTATTTATACTCTTTATTTGTCACCTTAATGCCCCGTTTTTTTATGGTCAAAGGGATGATGTCTCATGTTTATTTTGAAGTAGCAGCTACTGTTACAACCTTAATTTTATTAGGAAAGTTATTTGAGAATATTGCTAAAGGAGAAACCTCAGAAGCTATTCGGAAACTCATCGGTTTACAAGCAAAAACAGCCCGCGTAATTCGTCAAGAAAAAGAATTAGATATTCCGATTGAAGAAGTGATTTTAGGAGACATTATTTTAGTGCGACCTGGGGGAAAAATTCCCGTAGATGGAGTAATAATAGAAGGCTCTTCTACTGTTGATGAAGCAATGGTAACGGGAGAAAGTGTACCTATTAAAAAACAATTAGAAGCTGAAGTTATTGGTGCAACAATTAATCAAACAGGTAGCTTTAAATTTCGAGCAACTAGAGTTGGAAAAGATACAATTTTAGCACAGATTGTTAAAATGGTACAACAAGCACAAGGCTCTAAAGCTCCCATTCAAAAGTTAGCAGACCAAATAACAGCTTGGTTTGTGCCTGGAGTCATTGCGATCGCCATTAGTACATTTATTATCTGGTTTAATCTTGTTGGAAACGTAACTTTAGCAATGATTACCACTGTTGGAGTTTTGATTATTGCTTGTCCCTGTGCCTTAGGATTAGCAACACCAACCTCTATTTTAGTAGGAACAGGAAAAGGAGCAGAAAATGGCATTTTAATTAAAGGAGCAGATAGTTTAGAATTAGCTCATCAAATTAACATTATCGTTTTGGATAAAACAGGAACACTAACTCAAGGCAAACCAACAGTGACAGATTTTGTGACTGTTAAGGGTATTGCTGATAGTAATGAACTTAATTTGCTCAGATTAGTTGCGTCCTTAGAAAATCACTCAGAACATCCCTTAGCAGAAGCAATAGTTAGATATGCCAAATCTCAACAAGTTAGTTTAGTAGAAGTAAAACAATTTGAGGCGATCGCAGGGAGTGGAGTACAGGGTATTGTTGAAGGAAAACTAATTCAAATTGGAACCCAACGTTGGTTAAAAGAAATAAGTATTAAAACTAATTCACTAGAAGATTATCAAGAGCATTGGGAAGCCACAAAAAAGAGCGTTATTTATCTAGCAATTGATAGCCAAATTCAAGGAATCATGGGAATAGCTGATGCACTCAAACCGACTTCTGCTGCGACAGTAAAAGCCTTAAAAAAACTAGGTTTAGAAGTCGTGATGCTCACTGGAGATAATCAAGCAACAGCTAATGCGATCGCTCATGAAGTTGGTATCACTCGTGTTTTAGCTCAAGTGCGACCTGAACAAAAAGTAGCACAGATAAAGGAACTGCAAGCAGAAGGAAAAATTGTTGGCATGGTTGGAGATGGAATTAATGATGCTCCAGCTTTAGCGCAAGCCGATGTTGGTATTGCTATTGGCACAGGGACAGATATTGCGATCGCGGCTTCGGATATCACCTTAATTTCAGGAGATTTACAGGAAATTATCACTGCAATACAACTCAGTCGTGCCACAATGCAAAATATTCGTCAAAATCTTTTCTTTGCCTATATTTATAATGTAGCTGGTATTCCTATTGCAGCAGGCGTTTTATTTCCTATTTTTGGCTGGTTACTGAATCCAATTATTGCGGGTGCGGCCATGGCTTTTAGTTCTATTTCAGTGGTGACAAATGCTTTACGTTTGCGTAATTTTCAGCCCAAAATTATTACATAAAAAGTAAGTTTATGATTAGCAAAAAAATAGTTTTAACCTATATTATCGGCTTGGGATTTTTGATTTTAACAGCATCACAATTGCCAGCATTTTCAATGTCACCAAATCATCCAAATTCAACCGCGCAATTTCGTCCTATCGAACAACCCTTATCCTTAAAAATACTTGTTACATTAGGAGGATTAGGCTTAATTAGTTTAGAGTTATGGTGGTTTTTATTCAGTCAACCAAAATCTAAATAAATCTATTTTTAATTATTATCCTTAAACTTTAAAATCATTGTTAAATGCGATGCCAAAAACATCCCAACTTACCGAACAATTATTTCAAGCCAGCAAATAAAATTCCAAATTAAAAATATCTAAAACCAAACTTTTTAAAACTCTTGATGGATTAGTTTATTGTTTAACTTAAGCAAAAAAACTCAGAATTTTATTTTATTCAAGAAAAATTTTTAAATATTGCCAAAGAAAAATAATAACTAAATATTTATTTAATCTTTTTGATTTTTTAGTAGTAACGAGTTGAGTTCAAACTGCTATAATTGTTAACTTGAGAAAAAGTATTCCCCACAAAATTCCTATGAGCGCGAGAACCCTGTTTGACAAAGTTTGGGACTTACACACTGTTAAAATTTTGCCCTCTGGCCAAACCCAACTCTTCATTGGTTTGCACCTTATTCACGAAGTTACTAGCCCTCAAGCTTTTGCCATGTTACGCGATCGCGGACTGAAAGTGCTTTATCCTGAACGAACAGTTGCAACAGTCGATCATATTGTGCCAACGGATAATCAAACTCGTCCCTTTGTCGATGATCTAGCCGAAGAAATGATGCAATCTTTGGAAAAAAATACTCAAAATAACGGCATTAAATTTTATAACATTGGTTCAGGAAATCAGGGAATTGTTCACGTTATTGCCCCCGAACAAGGGTTAACTCAACCGGGTATGACCATTGCTTGCGGAGATTCCCACACTTCTACTCATGGAGCTTTTGGCGCGATCTCGTTTGGTATTGGAACTTCTCAAGTACGGGATATATTAGCTTCTCAAACCTTAGCTTTAACGAAACTAAAAGTCAGAAGAATTGAAGTTAATGGAAAACTTTCTCCAGGTGTTTATGCTAAAGATGTGGTTTTACATCTCATTCATAAATTAGGAGTAAAAGGTGGCGTGGGTTATGCCTATGAATATTCAGGATCAACCTTTGCAATGATGTCAATGGAAGAACGGATGACAGTGTGTAATATGGCGATCGAAGGTGGTGCAAGATGCGGTTATATTAACCCCGATGGTGTTACCTTCGATTACTTGCAAGGATTGGATTTTAGCCCTAAAGGAGAAGATTGGGAAAAAGCCGTTGCTTGGTGGAGAAGTATGATCAGTGATACGGATGCGGAATATGATGATGTAGTCATTTTTAATGCCAGCGAGATTGAACCGACGATTACTTGGGGAATAACTCCTGGGCAAGGCATGGGAATTAGTCAAGTTTTACCCGTTCTCGAAAGTCTTGATGAAAGTGAGCGCGCGATCGCCGAAGAAGCCTACCAATATATGAAACTTATTCCTGGTCAACCAATCAAAGGAACCAAAGTAGATGTGTGTTTTGTGGGCAGTTGCACCAATGGACGCATTAGTGATCTTAGGGAAGCAGCTAAATTTGCCAAGGGAAAACAAGTAGCAAAAGGAGTAACTGCGTTTATTGTGCCAGGATCAGAACGAGTTAAAAAAGAAGCAGAAGCAGAAGGTCTAGATAAAATCTTTGAAGCGGCGGGTTTTGAATGGCGAGAAGCTGGGTGTTCGATGTGTTTAGCGATGAATGCTGATAAATTACAAGGTGATCAGATCAGTGCATCTTCTTCCAATCGCAATTTCAAAGGTCGTCAAGGTTCTTCGACAGGCAGAACATTATTAATGAGTCCTGCAATGGTCGTGACAGCCGCAATTAAAGGCGTAGTTTCTGATGTCCGAGATTTTTTATAAAAACTTATGATCATTAATAAATGTAGAACCTTTTATGACCAGATTAGGAAAAATAGAAGAGATTAAAAATAATCTACTGAGATGTGGATAATAAAATTTAAAGAAAGTAATAGAAAATAAAAAAGAAGA
The DNA here is from genome assembly GCA_031396835.1 of Snowella sp. SOY_38_metabat_116. Taxonomy (GTDB): domain Bacteria; phylum Cyanobacteriota; class Cyanobacteriia; order Cyanobacteriales; family Microcystaceae; genus Snowella. The sequence continues at coordinate 2,544 of JANNLO010000116.1, read as the reverse complement.
CTAGGCTTGATCTCTACGTTTTAAATCTTGATCCCAATTTTTCCAACTTCGATTGTCCACGATACTTTTAGAAATAGAAAAGATAAATATGTGAATATTGTCAGCGAAACTTCGTGTGGTTTATAAATTTTAGAGTGACAATGAGACAGAAAAAAGTAGCTTAATTTCAGGGAGATGATCGGAAACGACACTTTTTAATTCTAGTTTTTAAAAATTCTTATGTTTAACTCTTTTCCATTAAGTTAATATCGTCTTGGTTGAAAAAGATTTTCTGGGAATTACAGCTTTTTGTTTGAAATGAGAGATTTTAAGCAAAACTGAAGCGATTTATCATCTTTTGGTTAAATAAAATTTTTACTTTTTAGGAACCACGCTTTTAAAATATTAGTCTGATGATAGATATTCTTTCAAGCTTGGGAATAATTAAATTAGGGTCAAGGTGTTTCTTTGATTTAATTCAACTCTAGTTAGGAACCAAAAAAAATGAAAAAACTCACTTTACATTTGAGAAAGTTATCATCACTATAATATCAAATACGAAATAAAGTCGCCCTGAATACAGGACATTTTCTCAAAATTGGGTTAACCTGAGCAAGTAATAGAAAGATATTATTGGAAATTCTAACAATACATATTAGGATAAATTATTTAATCGAGACAAAATCTTAAAAAAGTATTAAGATTCTATACTAAGTATTATTTACAGGAGGCAACGTGTTTACACGACTCGCACAACAACATAAAGATTTCGTTCGAGATTTGGTGATGAATCTACAGGCTTTAGCGGTCGTTCTGGAAAGCAGGAACTATTTGGCTTCTTGCTATACCTGCGGCGGACAAATGAATAGTGCTTCTTTTATGGTGAGTTTAGGAGAAAATCATCTAATTCGCTTTCTGGTTTCTGATTATGGCATAACTTGGACGGAAATGCGGGATGATAGAGAATTAATGAAATTAGAAGGCGCGGAAGCCATCAGTCAATTACAAGAATTGGCCAACTTGCTCAAAGAACCTATTGTTTCTAAAATCGATAATTCTTCTCACACGTCTCATCTTTTGGGCCAATTACAATTAAAATAAATACTTTTTAGTTGGTTCGTGACAATTTTTTATTCTCTAGATTTGCTATTAATATTGATTAATTAAAAATCGGATTTGAAGTAACTTCAGCCTGAAAGAGACGAAAGATGCAATATTTACCTGAAGAAATTGGTTGTTTAAGTTATTTAATTCGAGATAATCATATCGGTTAAAAGATCGGTTAAAAGTTGGTTTGTAATCGTCTCTCTCAAACCTATCAATAAACTATTTTCTTAGGTAAAAAAATACCTACAAAACTGCTCGTATTTCTCAAATTGATCCAACTTTTCCAAAAATTTCTGATCGAATTGATCGCGCTCAAATACTTAGTAGTTAGTAGTCATTCTCTAATTGCTTTAACCCATTAAAAAATAAACCCAGTAGCAATAAGTCTGAATTGCTCAATTCCCCGAATTCTTGTTTGCTAGGTCTCATCAAAGCTTACAATAGGAGAGTTAGCAGGAATATATATTTCTCGATTTCTCTCTTTTTATAAAATCAACTATGGATAAGGATTTTCCCGTTATTTATTTGTCTGGATTATTGATTTTACTCGGCGGACTTGCCGTTTTTGTCATTCGTCAGATTATTAAAACGCGCCGTCTGGAATCGAATTTTGCCAAGCTTCAACGCAAATTAGCTAAAGAAAAAGGCTCTTCTCAAGAATATTATGAACTAGGCAGTATTTATTTAGATAAAAAGCTTTATATTCAATCTGTTGGTCTTTTTCAAAAGGCTATAAAGGTAAATGATGATATTGAACCTGAAAATAAAGCACTAGTTTATAATGCCTTGGGTTATGCTTATTTTGCCCAGGAACAATATGATTTAGCCATTCGTAATTATAAAGAAGCGACTAAACTTTATCCTGAATATGTAACTGCACTGAACAATTTAGGTAATGCTTATGAAAAAAAGCAAATGATTGCTAAATCGGTAGAAACTTATGAGGAAGCATTAAAATTTGATCCAAAAAATAATGTGGCCAAAAAGCGATCAGATTCTTTACGAAAACGTCTTGTAGAGTCTAAATAATTTTGGGTGAAATATTAAATTTTAGCTAACTATTTTCAGTAAGGTTTAATAATTTAAAGGTTTTCAAGAAATCATGGATGCGATATCTAGATATCAAGAACTCTGTCAAATTTATGCTCAAACCCGACAAGAATCAATTAAATCAGTTGAGGTTTGTCAGGGGTTTTCAAAGCTTTTTATAAGACAAATGGAAGTATATTTTCAGTGTTCTATCGAAATTCCTAATTATAGTTTTGATGAACAGGGTTCAATGCACTTTTATCCTGCGCTGACTCTTTATGCTGATCCTCTTAATCCCGAAGATAAAAAATCAGAATTAGTAGTTGTTTCTGTCTCTGTAGAAAAATATGAGGATTACTTTGGACTCACTCTTTTTCCTTGGGAAGAATCTTTTCAACTAATTGAAAGTAGAGTGGAAACTTTTACACC
>JANNLO010000072.1:0-4970 GCA_031396835.1 Snowella sp. SOY_38_metabat_116 | reverse complement strand
AGTAAAACAACGATTATGCTGTTCAGGGATGCGATGGAAAGAAAAAGGAGCAGGAATTATTTTGAGCCTACGGGCTTTGGTGTTGACAAAGGAAAGATGGAGTCAATTTTGGGCAAAACTTGATCAGTATGGATTCCCTGTAGGAACCTGATTACACCTTTTTTTATCAAATAGAGGTCGTACCCATCTTGTTTAAGAGTTTCTATCAAAATACTTCCAACTCCAAAGCTATCATAGGGAGTCGGTAAGTTATAGGTCTTGAATGGCTCTAAAGGGGAATATTTTCAGCAATCTCTAAATCTTCGGCTAAGATACGGATCAGTTTAAGTTTTTCAACTGCCGACAGTTTACGAGCATTAGGAAGAACATCAGCTAAGGTCATTATTTCTCTATCAGTATATTGTAAATTTAATGTTTCTATTGTAGCTTTATTTAACTTTTATGATGATCGCGCTTTATCTCAACACAAAAGCAATTTTTTCTTAATCTCTCAAAAATATTTTCATTTTAGACATTAAGAATAAGTTTTAAGCTTATTTTTAATGTAGATAATTGCAGATGCAGCAAATTCCAAAAAAAACTCTGCTTCAAAATGTGTAATTTTCTGTATCTCTGTCCCACCATGTCTAACAAAGTCTTTATTGCTTAAAAGTCCATGAGCTTTACTGATTAACTTTTCAATATCCTTATCAAGTTTTGCAGACTGTATAATCTTGCCAAGAGTACCGTTGGGTTTAGCTAACAAAATCATTAAAGTTGATTCAACAGAATTTATTGCCTCTTTCATTGAATTTTCATAATCTGGAGGTGAAATATATATAAAATTTTTGGCTTTAAGCCACTGTTGTCTAACGGGAGAAGGTTCGTCATTCAATTCTTGGTTGGCAGTTTTCCAATTTCTTGGATCTTTTTTCTTAAGTTTTTTTCTACCTATATCAAATAGCAAATCCGCATAAATATTTTTAACAAAATTTCTTCTTTCTGCCCAAGTATTACCACAATTTTTCCAAAAAGATTCAATCGTTTTATATGGGTTCGGGTTTGTGTACCCCGCTTGTTCAATTTCTAAGTCAAGTTGAATATATATGTCTTGATACTCTTCAGATTGATTCTCATTTCGACCATCTGTTGCGTATGCAATCATAATATCTTGAACTGCTTTAATTTTGTTTTCAAGATCTTCCAGTTTGTTCATTTTCAGCAAAAGCCTCTGCCCAAAGAAGTACAAGAATTTTTTCTATTTAGAATTTTATCCTACTCAGGTAAAACCTTAACAACACAGAGAAAACACCGATCGCGAGAAAAATGACTCCGACCCCTTCTACAATGTTAGGAGTAGTTTTCGCAATGCCTAAGTATCCTTTAGACCAATCAATAATGCAACCAACCGATCCAACTAAATTTACCGAACAAGCCTGGGACGCGATCGTAAAATCCCAAGAAGTCGCCCGTCGTTTCAAAAATCAAACCCTAGAAGTAGAACACGTTGTCCTAGCTCTCCTAGAACAGGAAAAGGGCTTGGCTTTGCGGATTTTTCAGAAGGCAACCATTGATGTGACCAGTTTTCAGCAACAACTAGAGGCATTTACCAATCGTCAGGCGAAACAAAGTTTTATTGATCAACTCTATTTGGGTCGCAGTTTGGATGTTCTGCTCGATAAAGCTGATGCGGCGAAAGAAAGTTGGAATGATAAATTTATTTCCGTTGAACATATATTGGTCGGATTTGCCGAAGATGAACGGGTGGGACGTAAACTTTTACGCACCTTTAATCTCGATCCGCAGGATTTGGAAGTGGCGATTAAGAGTATTCGCGGTAGTCAAAAAATAACAGAAGCTAATCAGGAAGAAAAGTATGAGGCGTTGGAAAAGTATGGGCGAGATCTGACGGAACAGGCGAGACAGGGAAAGTTAGATCCAGTAATTGGCAGAGATGAAGAGATTCGGCGGGTGATTCAGGTGCTTTCTCGTCGTTCTAAAAATAATCCTGTTTTAATCGGAGAACCAGGAGTCGGGAAAACTGCGATCGCGGAGGGATTGGCCCAACGCATTATCAATGGAGATGTGCCAGAGTCTTTAAAAAATCGCCAGCTAATTTCCCTCGACATGGGCAGTTTAATTGCGGGAGCAAAGTATCGGGGAGAATTTGAAGAAAGACTGCGATCGGTGATGAAAGAAGTCACTAATTCTGATGGGCAAATCATTCTTTTTATTGATGAAGTTCATACCGTTGTGGGTGCGGGCGGACGGGAAGGTTCGGGGTCAATGGATGCGGGTAATTTATTGAAGCCGATGTTAGCGCGGGGTGAATTGCGTTGTATTGGTGCGACAACCTTGGATGAATATCGCAAAAATATTGAAAAAGATCCTGCCCTAGAGCGACGTTTTCAACAAGTTTATGTTAAAGAACCGAGTGTGGAAGATACGATTTCTATTCTGCGGGGTTTAAAGGAAAAATATGAAGTTCATCATGGGGTAAAAATTACCGATTCGGCTCTAGTGGCGGCGGCAATGCTTTCTCACCGTTATATCAGCGATCGCTTTTTACCCGATAAGGCGATTGATTTGGTCGATGAAGCGGCGGCTCGTTTAAAGATGGAAATCACTTCAAAACCTGTTGAATTAGAAGTAATTGATCGGCGGTTAATGCAGTTACAAATGGAGAAATTATCCCTCGAAGGAGAAGAAAAACGCCCTGGTTTAGGAGCAGATAAATCTTCAAAAGAACGCCTGGAAAAAATTCAACAGGAAATCACCGAGTTAGAAGTTCAGCAAAAAGAATTATCCAGTCAATGGCTTTCAGAAAAGCAAATGTTAGAGGAAATTAATACCCTCAAAGAAGAAGAAGAACAAATTCGTCGCCAAGTGGAAAAAGCCGAACGGGATTATGATCTGAATAAAGCGGCTCAACTTAAATATGGCAAACTCGAAGTCCTGCAAACCGCGATCGAAGAAAAGGAAAGCAAACTGTTAGAAATTCAAGCTGAAGGTAAAACCCTTTTACGAGAAGAAGTTACTGAAGCCGACATTGCTGAAATTGTTGCCAGTTCGACAGGGATTCCCCTTAATCGTCTCTTGGAAACGGAACGACAAAAACTGTTGCAACTAGAAGGTCATTTGCATCAACGAGTGATCGGTCAAGCAGAAGCTGTCGCCGCCGTATCAGCCGCCATTAGACGAGCAAGAGCAGGTATGAAAGATCCCAGCCGTCCTATTGGTTCATTTTTATTTATGGGGCCAACGGGCGTAGGAAAAACTGAATTAGCGAGAGCCTTAGCATCCTTTCTCTTTGACAGTGAAGAAGCGATGGTACGGATTGATATGTCTGAATACATGGAAAAACACGCTGTTTCCCGTCTGATTGGTGCGCCTCCAGGTTATGTGGGTTATGAAGAAGGCGGGCAATTATCGGAAGCGGTGCGTCGTCGTCCCTATTCGGTGGTGCTATTAGATGAGGTAGAAAAAGCCCATTTAGATGTGTTTAATATTCTGTTGCAAGTATTAGATGATGGCAGAATTACGGATTCCCAGGGTCGAGTGGTAGATTTTCGCAATACGATTATTGTAATGACCAGTAATATCGGCAGTGACCATATTTTAGGGATGGCGGGTGATGATTCAGATTACGACAAAATGCAGAAACAAGTAATGCAATCTCTCCGCAAACATTTCCGTCCAGAATTTCTAAATCGGATTGATGATCTGATTATTTTCCATACTTTAAAACGAGATGAATTACGTCGCATTGTTGTCTTACAAATTAAACGTATTGAACAACTTTTAGATGAACAAAAAATTACCCTATTCTTATCAGATTCAGCCTTAGATCATATTGTTAATTCGGGTTACGATCCTGTCTATGGAGCCAGACCTTTAAAACGCGCCATTCAACGGGAGTTAGAAAATCCCATTGCCACGAAGATTCTGGAAAATAGTTTTATTGCAGGCGATAAAATACTAATTGATTGTGTTGATAACAAGTTGATTTTTGGTAAACAAGAAGAAGCTCAAGAGGTGGCGATCACTGTTGAGGATGATCTGCCTTTAGTAGAATTTGAGGTAATTTCTGAATAGCTAAAATTTACAACTAAAATTTCAATTTATATGAGGTTAAAAATTATGAGTTTAATTAAAATTATTTGTAATATAGAGTATCAAGTTGCCAAGCTAGAAGTGATAGAGAATTTATTTCAGAATTCTACTAATACTCAAGCCACCTTAGAAACTCAACTTGCTTATAATATGATAAGCACTTTAAGAAAAAAACTGTTTGAAGATGCTGAAAATTGTCTAGATTTAATTATAGAAAATCAATCAGAAAATCAAATCAAAACATCTCTTTATTCTTTGCGAAGCACAATAGTTAGTATCAATAACCTTTTATTACAAATGAGTAGTGGTATGACAGCACCCAATGCTGTATGGGCTAAAAATTTATTTACAAATATTGTTACCGAGTTAATGCAGCGTAATTCTGAACTAGAGATCAATTTCCTATCACCATCACAAGGTTTTGAAAATGATAACCCTTTTGCAGAGACATTAGAGATATTTACAATTGAGACGCAATCAACAACCTCGATAACCTATGATTCTATACCTAATGAAAGCGATAATCTACTTAAAAAACTTATTAGTAGGTGCATGGGAGATTACGAACAAGCTCAAAGATTAATCGAGTATGAGATTAAAAAAAATCGGGAAATTAATCGAGAAGAAGCTATTCGTTGCGCCTTAACAAGGTGGGAGCGAGATAATCTATAATTAACCTTGTTTTTAGTAAATATCGGTAAAATTATTTAAATAAGTAGGGCTTGCTGAATAAAGCCGAAAGCGTTATTGAAAAAGGGCTGGGGAGATTTAGCGAGAAAAAAAGTGCGAGAAAAAGGTCTAGAATGAGTAAAAAGGCTTGCACCCCCTACTTCCAGAACCTTGAACGATGTACCCCAAAAAAGAGTCCAAAAAATCCA
>JANNLO010000071.1:0-1516 GCA_031396835.1 Snowella sp. SOY_38_metabat_116 | reverse complement strand
ACACGCTGGGGATTCCGTAGTTTAAGTGCGTCCTTGAGATGCCAGGCAATGATTTCTCCTTCTCTATCTTCGTCAGTGGCGAGAATTACCGTATCTACTTGTTTTACCAGTTCTTTCAATTCGGCTATCGTTTTCTTAGCTTGGGGATTTCTAGGGATAAAACGGCAGGAAATACGATCTCGATTCAGATCGAATCCCAAGTTGCCCTCTCCATCTTTAGCAAGTTCGCGGATATGACCACCACTGGCTTTGACGATATAATCTGACCCCAGAATTTGGCGCAGTTTCTTAATTTTCCCTGGGGCTTCAATGAGAAATAACTTTTTAGACATTTAGATTATATTACTTTGCTCAAGACAGTTATTAAGCATATTTTGGGAATAGCTAGTCTAAAACTCATTCTGATTGCCTTAGATTCGTTGATGGGGTTATAAAGTTGAGCATTAGACAATTACTTTTTTTCATACGGTACGGAGATGGCTCGGACAATATTAGGAGGTACGGCGATTAAAACAATCATTTTATTTTCCCAGAAAGCATCAGAACGCTTTTCTATCATTTCTCCAAAAGAAGGGAAAATTTCTTTTAATTCCAACGTAAATTGCTCATAAAAAGCCACGCCACAACCCAGAGTTCGATTATCAAATAGAAAAATGATTTTTGAGTCTGAATCTTTTTCTTCCCATGCTTCTTCAAGCAACTTTATATATTGCTTTCTTTTAGAAGGCATACAACGTTTTAGAGACTCTTCGACAATATTAAACCAGTTAGGAAAAGATGCTTGGCTGGCTTCTTGATTCCCTAAATCTTTTTCTAAAATAATACTCATAGTTAAACTTTTAATATCTAGAAACAAATTAATCAATCTCACTATAATTCTAACTCATCAAGACTTAAATTTTGCCCCTATATTTAAAACCTAATAACTGTTACACTCTTTGCTAGTTATAGTCTCAACTATCAACTTTTAATAATATAAACGTGACTTTGCCCGATTCTACATTTAACATTTTAGTTGGTTTTCACTGAGATATTCACTGAGATAGATTACGTCTCATCAAGAAATTTAGGCGTGACTGATTGTAGGAATAAACTATCCCTAATATGTTAAGTTGAAAACTTAGGCTCAATTCCGCTTTTAAATGTTTGCAAAATTCGTATTCATACTTTGATTTAGCAGTGCTAAAATTTATACTTAATTTCCTTTTCTGCAACTTAATTTTTTATATTTAAGTATCAATATCAACATTGGATTGAGGGCAGATACGCACCAGAAGGCTCAATAAATTCTCCCAATGACATATAGGAAAGTAACTTGACTGTGCGATGACCTTCAGTTAACGCACGACGGAAAAAATCAGGACGGTTCAAAGGACAGATAAATACTGCCATTGATGAAGGCACATGACGAGCAGCATGGCTGATTAATGCTAACAAATCATCGTCCGTTTTTGCCCCACCATGTCCAAAGAGACTAGAAATAAGATATCCCACCGCACGACCCTCTCGCTCACGC
>JANNLO010000063.1:0-2836 GCA_031396835.1 Snowella sp. SOY_38_metabat_116 | reverse complement strand
CAATTCTCATTATGAGAATGATTCTCATGAGTCTATCGTGTTGCAATGCCTGAAACCCTCATTCTATCGTTGACCTGTTTAACTGTATTGGTAAATTTGACAAGCTTTTATAGTACAAATGTTTTAAAATGAGAATTGCTGTCTCCATTCGGAACCTCTTGCGAATAAGTTGTTCATTATTACCTTTAATTTGAAATTTGATTGATAAATTTGACCAAAGGAGAATTACTAGATTTGTACTAGATTTGTAAGCATTTTTTACATTTCTAAAATATTACAATTAATTGTAGAAATTAAGTAATGATTTTAGAATTTTATTTCTAATGAGACCACATCATTAAATTTTTAAAGTGGAACACAATCTTCCCAACTTGTATTTTTGCCTATAATTAAATCATCCTTAACCCCTGGAATAGACGATAAATAAAGAGTTTCCTGTAAACCATTCCATTCCTCTAAAGAAACCAATACCGCCTGTTTTTGCTCATCAATAGTGATGAGTGTTGCTTCCTGATCCTGATTAACCCTATCAATAAGATCGGCAAGGGTAGGATTCGGCTCTTTGAGATTAATATGATTCATAAACAATACAAAAATTTTGTTTTCATTATAACCTCAAAATCCATCATCATTCCCCACTCTAAGTTAGCCTAAAGAAAACCGCCCCCAACTAATCCATGCGCCGTATCCTTTGCCACAGCGACCTCAATCAACCCAAACCTAGCCACCCAAGCGATCGCCTGAATATCACCCCCAACCGCCATGCCGCCAGAGCTTTAGGAGTGCCTTTTTATTCCCTGAAAGAACTCGCCCAAGAAACCATTGCCCAACAAGAAAAGCCCTTCAATCTGGCTTCCCCTGTGCGAGCTTACTACCAACTACGAACCTTTATTCGAGATATTGTTAATCCCCAAGACTTAGAAGGCACAACCCGCACCTGGATGCCAACCATTCAAAGTTTACTCAGCGCGACTCCCCAACTAACTCTCACCGAAACCCTCTCAGAACGTTCAAAACAACTCATTCAAACCGCGATCGCCTATCAAACTGCCCTACATCAAAACCACCAATTTGACTTTGCCGAACTCTATTGGCAAGCCATTCATGCCCTAGAAAATACTGCCCCAAAACGCCCCTTACTCATTTATGGGTACTTTACTCCTAGCCCCGATGAAATTGCCTTTATTAACGCGATCGCAGGAGATAATAGTCTCATTTATTTACCAACAGGAGAAGAGGATTTATTTAGCTCCCAACGCCATACCATTGCAACCTTAGAACAAGAAGGCTGGCAAACTATTAAAAGTCAGACTAAACCCACTGCATTACAAAGCCAATTTTTAACAACAAACTCCCAAAATATTGTTCAAGAAATCCAACAAAACTATCAAATTTATCCCGATCAAACTATAGAAGCAAGAAGCATTTTAACCCAAATCAAACAACTTTTAGCTCAGGGTATTTCTGCCCAAGAAATCGTCATTGTCACCGCTCAGGATACCCTTTGGGGAAACTTACTATTAGATATGGCTTGGGAATTAGGAATTGCTCTCCGTCTTCCCTATAATATTTCTCTCAGTGAAACCCGATTAGGAGCTTGGTTTGCCCATTTGATTCAAGTCATTGATCAAGACTTTCCCTACGAACTCACCAGTCGTTTATTACACCATCCCCTCAGTCCCTTTTTAACCTCAGAAAATTGGCAACAAATTCAAACTAATCCTCCCAAAAATCTTAGCCGATGGCAAACAGTTTTACAAAATACAGCAGTTAATTTACAGGATTTTCCACTTCCAATTAAAGCCAATCGCCAAGCCTGGTTAAGCACCTTTCAAGAACTATTACAAAATCTACAAATCCGAGAAAATGCGGCTCATTGGGCCAAAGAAAGTGTCGCTTATCAAAACCTAGAAAAAGGATTACAAACCTTAGCAGAACCCAGTCAAGAAATTATTCCCTGGTCACAATGGCGCGATGAGGTTGCTACTAGCTTAACTGTCCTACAAACCACTGCTTACCCTGGTCGAGAAGGCGTAGAATTACACAATGCAAGCTCGATTGTGGGCGCACGTTATACTCATGTTTTTGTCTTGGATATGGTGGAAGGAAAATTACCTGCTGCTGTTAAAGATGATCCCGTTTTAGATTTTTTTGAACGACAACAATTACAATCCGAAGGTATTGATTTAGCTAATGCTGCCGATTTAGCCCGCCAAGAAACTGCCCGTTTTTATCAATTACTGAGTCTAGCAACGGAAAGCATTACCTTTTCTCATAGTCGTATGGATCGCCAAGGTCTTTCCTACAGTAGTGCTGAACCTTCTTCCTACCTTGAGCGATTGGCATTAACAGCGAGTGAAGTTATTTTACCCATTGCTAGTATTGAACTGTCCCGACAGCAGTATTTAAGACATCCCCAAATCTCTTTAGATGATCCTCTTTTAAATCAGATTTTAGAGCATTTCATGATCGAACATCAGCGCGAAAATCAGACTCTTACCGAAGAATTTGCTCAATATAATGGTGGAGTCGGTATTCCCGTTAATTTGGAAACCCATATTTTCAGTGCTTCCCAACTTTTACAATTAGGACAATGCCCTTTTAAATGGTTTGCCAATAAAATTTTAAAACTAGCAGAATTAGTTGACATCCTCCCCTTGCTAAAGCAAGAGGATTCCTAAACCTCACGATTTAGGTTTCTGTTTCATAGCACCAGCCTTAACAGATTTACTCTGTTCGGGTCTTACAGTCGCTCCACAGACTGAAACTGCTAGTCCAGCAGCCAAAATGTTTTTACTCGCGTTCCCATCCCTATCATGGCTAGAACCACATTCAG
>JANNLO010000061.1:0-13190 GCA_031396835.1 Snowella sp. SOY_38_metabat_116 | reverse complement strand
CAATTCTCATTTTAAAACATTTGTACTATAAAAACTTGTCAAATTTACCAATACAGTTAAACAGGTCAACGATAGAATGAGGGTTTCAGTCATTGCAAAACGACAGACTCATGAGAATCATTCTCATAATGAGAATTGCTGCCCTCTCCTCTAGCGAGGGTTCTGCCTTCACTTGAGAAGATTTGAAAACGATATAGAACGTAAAAGCAGTGTTATCTATTTTTTACTTGAAACTGATATTGTTGGCAAATCGAAGTTTTTTGACAGATCGAAACTTAACCTTGCTTTCGCTAAATTAAATGGAGCTAACCTCGCTTTTGCTAACTTTGCTGGAACTAATCTTTCTTTCGCTAACCTGACTGGGGCTGATCTCAAAGAAGCGAATTTTTCTGGAGCGAATCTTTCTGGAGCTAACTTCAGTGAAACTGATCTTAAAGATATTAAGTGGAATTCAGAAACTTTATGGCCAGATAAAAGCCAATTTGATAATGCAATAAATATCCCAGAAGATCTGAAAAAAGAGCTTAAATTTTAAGTTAAATTAAATGCGATCGCAGTTTAAATTTTCAGAGTTTACATCAAGGCGATCGCTTTTTCCTGAAACTTAAAGGAGAGATTAATTTCTCCATAACAGGATAATATACTAACATCGTAGGTTCATTTTTTCTAAAATTTATCTTACATGAAAACAATAACTCTTCATCACCCGAAACAAGATTTAGCCCAACTCATTGCTGAAATCAATAAAAAAAAGCAACCTATTTTCATTCAAGAAATAACAGGAAATGATGATCGCGACTTAGATTTTTAGTTTATAAGCTGCTCATAATCTAAATTGCATTAACAGAATCACCTTTATTTTTAAGTTTACGATTCCACTTAATAACTAAGCCTCCGACCTTAAGAAGATTATGCAAAACCATCTCTAATTCTTCGGCTAATTTAAAAAGGCGATGAGCAAGATACTCTTTGGTAGAGTGCCAGACTAATTCAATTCAATTATAATCTGGACTATATGCTGGTAAATATTCCAAATGAATTTTCGGCATTTCTTTTTCTATTTGCTTAATGATTTCTGCTTTTTTATGGAAACTTGCATTGTCTAATATTATTACTATTTTAGGTACTTTTGCTTCAAACTCTTCTGCTAGATTTCTATCTTCTACCCATTCCCTTATTGCTTCTGCATAAAAAACTTTCATTGCGACCTAGAACATTTCCAAATTTCCTTTTTTGGCAAATTCTACAAATCTTTTTTTATCCGAGTATCTTAGAAATCTTATCATATTTACTCGTCCTTTTTTTCGTTCTCCTGCTAATTTTTTTCTTTTCCCTAACTCGCGTTAATTAGTGTGATTGATGATCGCAAAATAAAATTATTATCAGAAAAAATCAACCAAAAATATCTAATTGTTCAACCTCTTGGGAAAGCTTAGAATTAGAACTTGCCACTTTCTTTTTTTGAATACCTTGTCTGAGTCCCATCGCAATTTTACTATGCTTTTCAATTTGTCCCATAACTTGTTTTGCTCGACTGATCACCGAACTAGGTAAACCCGCTAAGCGTCCTGCTTCAATGCCATAGGATTTATCCGCTCCGCCTGGACGAACTTGATGTAAAAAGATAATTTCATTGGGCATTTCTTTAACAGTTACTTGATAGTTTGCTACGTTTTCTAAGATAGAAGCTAATTCATTTAATTCATGATAATGTGTTGCGAAAATAGTTCGAGATTGAATTTCTATTGCTAAATATTCAGCTACTGCCCAGGCAATCGAAAGTCCATCAAAAGTTGCTGTTCCTCTACCAATTTCATCTAATAAAACTAAAGATTTTAAGGTAGCGTGATTAAGAATATTGGCCGTTTCATTCATTTCCACCATAAAAGTTGATTGCCCTGTTGCCAGATCATCCACTGCTCCAACTCGTGTAAAAATGCGATCGCAAATTCCCAATTTAGCCGATTTAGCGGGAACAAAACTGCCTGTTTGGGCCATTAGCTGAATTAAGCCTATTTGACGAAGATAACAACTTTTTCCACTGGCATTAGGGCCTGTCAAAATCACCAGATCGGGATGAAATTCTTCCTCATTACTATTACCTAATTGAGCAGAATTGGGAACAAAAAAGCCCGCCGCTAAGGATTGTTCTACAACGGGATGACGACCATCCACAATCTCAATTAATCGTCCTTCTACCATTTCTGGACAACAATAGCTTTGATAAACTGCCACTTCTGCTAATCCTGATAAAACATCGATCGCCGCGACAGCTTTAGCAATATCTCGAATCATCTGAGCTTTCTCTGCAACCTTGGCACGAAGATCACTAAAAATCTCGTACTCCAAAGTGTTAAGATCATCCTGTGCTGTGAGAATACGAGTTTCTCTTTCCTTTAACTCTGGTGTAATATAACGCTCTTCATTAAGTAAGGTTTGTTTCCGTAGGTAATTATCTGGAGCTTGTTCTGCCTTATTTCTGGGCAATGTTAAATAATAACCAAAGGACTTGTTGTAACCTACTTTGAGATTACTAATTCCTGTTCGTTGTCGTTCGGTTACTTCCAAAGTTGCTAACCATTGCTTATCTTCTTCTAAGCTACGGCGCATTTCGTCTAAGTCTGTATTAATGCCATCTCGAATCACGCCTCCTTCTTTGAGATGTAAAGGAGGTTGTTCTACTAAATGAGCGATCACATAATGTCCCAACTGCTCTAATTCTGGTGGTACATTTTGCAGAGCTTTTAAATACGGCGATATTCCTTCATTAGTTAAACTTGCTAAATCTGTTAGTCTCACCAAAGATTCAGCTAATGCTAACACATCTCTGGCATTGGCACTACCGGCTCCAATTCTTCCTGTTAAACGTTCTAAGTCATAAATATTTTTTAATAGTTGTCGCAAGTCTTGACGTAAATTTGGGTTATCCATCAACTCCTGAATGGTTCTTTGTCTAGCCTTAATTCCTCTTATTTCTAATAAAGGTTGCAATAACCAGCGACGTAATGCTCTTCCTCCCATTGCCGTACAAGTGCGGTCTAAAGCCCAGAGTAATGAGCCATGAAAACTGCCATCTCTAACGGTTTGATTAATTTCTAAGTTACGTCGTGTTTGGTGATCTAGAATCAAAAAATCTGCCAAGCTATAACTTTTTAAAGGTTGAATAGGCACTAGATTTGCTTTTTGAGTGTCTTCAATATATTCTAACAATCCTCCTGCTGCTCTAATAGCCAAAGGTAAGCCTTCACAACCCATTCCTTCTAGGGATCGCACTCGAAAAATTTCTAATAATCTTTGTTTCGCTTCGATTAAACCAAAGGGCATCTGCGATCGCAAAGAGTAGCAAAAACTATTAGGTAAACAATCGGGTAACTGCTCTGATTTTTCTCCTGGTCGCAAAACATTATTCAAGTCGGGAGCATTGGTGGGAATCAAAACTTCCGAAGGTTGTAAACGCAATAACTCTAGATTTAATGCCTTCAAATCCGTCGCTTGGGTTGTAAAAAATTCCCCCGTTGAAATGTCAGCATGAGCTAATCCCCAATGTTCTCCTGTAATTACTACTGCCGCTAAAAAGTTATTCCGTCGAGCGTTGAGCATACTGTCATCAGTCAACGTTCCAGGTGTGAGTAGCCGAGTAATTTGTCGTTCTACCATTCGCTTCTCTGCTGCTGCATCTGCTGAATCTTCCACTTGATCACAAATCGCAACCGAATAGCCCTTTTCTACCAAGACTCGTGCATATCGTTCTAGGGCATGGTGAGGAACTCCCGTCATTGCAACTCTTCCTATTTCTTTACCGCCTTCTTTGCTCGTTAAAATCAACTCTAACTCTCGTGAAATAACCACCGAATCTTGAAAAAAACATTCAAAAAAGTCTCCTACTCGATACAATAATAATGCACCTGGATTAATCTCTTTAATTTCAGTATAATGTTGAAACATCGGCGTTAATTTAGCTCGTTCTAAAGACCGATAATCTTTATGAGGTTCCTTGTGCGTACCAAGTTCGTTTGCAGAAGTATTAGGAGAAATAGTCATTAATTGTTAACAGTTTTAAGTTTAAATAAGTTAAAAATAGGATTAATTAGTTTTGCTTCTTTAGCTAATCCTTTTAAGTTTTTCTGATAGTCCATAATTATAACTCATCATTGATTTATAATAGCAGTTTCTATCTGAAAAACAATTCATCAATGTCGAGAATATTGAGTAATTAGTTAGGAAATATCAAGATGCTTTTGTTAGCAATTGAATTCATAGATTATCTTCTATTGCTAATTTTTCGGTTGTGCTTAAACTGCAAAAAATAGATAATTACAACAACTCAAATTTAAGTTATGATTAACTAAATCTCTAAAAAATCCAATAATTCTTATCTATAAAATTAAAAAATTTCAATATATTTAGTAATAATAAAAAACTATTTCTATAAATTATTAACTAGGTTTTTCGGCACTCAAATTTTATTTAAAAATCAATTATTTTCATGTTAAATTATTCGTCTGTCTGGCGTTTTATTCCTCTTTTAGAAGTATCAGGAAAAATGCAAATGGCGATCGATTATTGGCTTTTACAACAGCATCATTTGGGCAATCATCCCCCAATTTTACGATTTTATACTTGGTCGCCTATTGCAATTTCTTTAGGACATTTTCAAAATAATTATCCTGAGCAGTGGAATTATTTAAGTTATCAAGAAAACCCAATTGAAATTGTACGTCGTCCTTCAGGAGGTAGGGCTGTACTGCATCAGGGAGATTTAACTTATATGGTAATTACTTCTGGTTTTAGTTCCAATATTGTCACATCTTATGAACAAATTTCCCAGTTTTTATTAATAGGTTGGCGATCGCTAGGAATTGAATTACATTATGGCAAAACAGGAAGAGGCTATATTCACAATCCTAATTGTTTCGAGACAGCAACCCAAGCAGATTTAATTGATACTAAAGGACATAAAATTATCGGTGGAGCGCAATTACGTCAGGGCAAAACAATTCTACAACATGGATCAATGTTATTAAATCCTGATCCCGTTTTATTTACTAAAGTATTTGGTCGCTTTTCTTCCCATCAAATTAATTTACCAACAGTAAAAATTATAGAAACTTTAGTGATTTCCGCAGAAACTTCTTTTGGAATTAAATTAGTTAATCAACCTTTATCTGAAACAGAATGGGAAGCTATTTTGAATTCAGATTTTTTCCAGTCAGACAATAATTTGCCAAAAATTTTACCTTAAATAATTTTTCAGAATCACTTTCAAGGTATTTTAATAAAATCATCTTAATTTTGTGTTTTATGACTCTGAAAATTATCCGTACTAACCAAGCTCCCGCCCCTGTTGGCCCTTACAATCAAGCGATCGCCGCTAAAGGAACGATGTTATTTGTTGCAGGTCAAATCCCTCTTGATCCCCAAACGGGTGAAATTGTGGGCAATGAAATTACGCAACAAACTCAGCAAGTTATGGCTAATTTGGGTGCAATTTTAAAAGAAGCTGGAACGAGTTGGCAAAATGTCGTTAAAACATCGGTTTTTTTAAGTGACTTAAACAATTTTGTTGCCATGAATCAAGTTTATTCGTCTTATTTTAATGAAGAAACTGCGCCCGCTCGTGCCTGTGTTGAAGTTGCTCGTTTACCTAAAGATGTGTTAGTTGAAATTGATTGTATTGCGATATTACCAGATTAATATCTTCAAATTATTTTGAGGTAGATAAAAATAGAAAAAATTACTTTAAGAAACTTTTCTACCCATAATAATTAAATCTCTTTCAATTCCTACAAGTTCAGCAACTTCAGGTAAATATCCCCACTCTTGAAATTTATATTTAGAAAATAATTTTAAGCTCGGTTTATTATGGGCAAAAATAAAGCCTAATAATACTTTTAAGCCTAACTTTGGACTAGCTTGAATTGCTTTTTCTAAGAGCTTTGTTCCAATTCCTATTTGTTGATAAGCAGGATAAATATAAATACTTAATTCTGCTGTTTTTTGGTAAGCAAGACGACCATAAAAATGATTAAATCCTAACCAAGCAATAATTTGTTGATCTTCGTTTTCTACAACCCAAAGTGGATATTTTTGAGAAGAATGTTCTGCAAACCATTGAAGACGACTTTCAACAGTAATAATTTCTGTATCGGCGGTTGCTGTATAACTGGGAATACTAGCATTGTAAATTTCAACAATTTTTACTAAGTCTTTTTTAACGGCATCTCGAATATTTAAATTTTGCATATTTAATCATTAATTTATTCTTAAATAATCATAGCTAAAATAGTAAAATAAGTTTTAAAAATAACCTTTAAAATAATTTTAATTATGACAATTCAAAAAAGTAAAAGTCTAGAACAGATTGTAGTTAATGCTGAGCAAATACGGCAAATTGAGAACCAACTTTTTGCTAATGGAATGCCTGTTTCTGCCCTAATGGAAAAAACGGCTCTTTTAATGAGCGATCGCGTTCAACAACTTTATCCTAAATCACAATTTTCGTGCCTAGGAATTTTAGTCGGGTCAGGTCATAATGGTGGAGATGCTTTAGTAATTGCGCGAGAATTATACTTAAAAGGTTATCAAGTTTTAGTTTATTATCCGTTTGAAAAAGTCAAAGAATTAACTGCTCAACACGCCCAATATGCTCAATTTTTGGGGATTACTTTTACTCAAGATTTGCAATTATTAAAAAATTGTGATCTGTTGATTGATGGTTTATTTGGTGTTGGTTTAACTCGTTTTTTAACAGGACAAATTGCGGATGTTATTAAACAAGTTAATCAATGGCAAAAAACAATTATTAGTATTGATCTTCCGTCGGGAATTCATACAGATACAGGAGAAGTTTTAGGCATTGCAATTAAAGCTACTCATAGTTTTTGTTTGGGTTTATGGAAATTAGCATTTTTCCAAGATCAGGCTTTAGAATATTTAGGAAAAGTAGAAAGATTGGATTTTGGGATTCCTTTAAACGTTGTTCAAAAAGTAATTTCTGAATCTACATCTGTTGTTCAAATTATGACTTCAAAATTGGTAAAGCGATCGCTACCTTTATCTCGTTTAGTGTTAACTCATAAATATCAACAAGGGCATTTATTACTAATTTGTGGCTCACGGCGTTATGCAGGCGGCGCGATTTTAACAGGATTAGGAGCTAGAGCGAGCGGAATTGGAATGCTTTCTATTGCTGTTCCCCAATCTTTAAAACATTTATTAGTCAGTCACTTACCCGAAGCTTTAATCATCGACTGTCCTGAAACCGAAACTGGTGCGATCGCCGAATTACCCGATTTGGCCAATAATTTTGAAAATTATACAATCATTGCGGCGGGGCCAGGCTTAACTTTGGAGGCTTTACCGATTATTGAAAAACTATTAACCGCTCCTATTCCCCTGATTTTAGATGCCGATGGATTGAATTGTTTAGCTCAACTCGGCACAGTTTTGGGTTTAGAAAAAAGAACTCAGCCAACGATTTTAACGCCCCATTTAGGAGAATTTAAACGTTTATTTCCTGAAATTTCTCTATCAAACGGCGATCGCATTCAAGCAGTGCAACAAGCGGCAAAACAAAGTCAGGCAATTATTTTATTCAAAGGAGCCAGAACCGCGATCGCAAATCCTGATGGACAAACTTGGGTCATTCCTGAAAGCACACCCGCATTAGCCAGAGGAGGCAGTGGAGACGTTTTAACGGGATTAATGGGCGGAATTTTGGCCCAAAATACTCAAGATCCTTTAGAACAAATGGTCGCAATTTCAGGCTGGTGGCACGCTCAAGCAGGAATTTTAGCCGCTAAACAACGCACAGAATTAGGGGTTGATGCCTGGACATTATCTCAATTTTTAATTCCAACTTGTCAACAATTATTTTCACGCGGCGAATTGGGTTTGAACGACTTTAATTAGTTCACTTGTCCAATGTTCAGCATCGTCAGCACTCGCAGATTCTACCATGACACGAATAACGGGTTCCGTTCCTGATGCTCTGACCAAAATTCGTCCATCATCTCCCATTGCGGCTTCTGCTTGGGCGATCGCGTTTTGAAGAATATCACAATCTTGCCAATTTAGTCGGCGATCGCGGTCTTCCACTCGAACGTTGCGTAAAATTTGGGGATAGGGATGAAAACTTTCTTCCAAAAGTTCACTCAAGGAAAGTCCAGATTGTTTCACCAAAGAAGTCAAATGTAAGGCCGCTTGTATTCCGTCTCCCGAAAAACTGTGATGATGACAAATAATATGACCCGATTGTTCACCGCCCAACATCGCGCCTGTTTCCCACATATGAGCCTGAACGTGTTGATCTCCAACGGCTGTGCGAACGAGATTTCCGCCTAATTTTTGCCAAGCTTTTTCAAAACCCAAATTCGCCATGACTGTGCCAATAATCAAGTTGTTGGGCAATTCTTGTTGATCTTTTAAGTTTTTTCCCCAAAGATAAAGAATATAATCTCCATCAATGCTTTTTCCTGTGTTATCTATTGCCATCACGCGATCAGCATCTCCATCAAAGGCAAAACCAATATCAGCTTGATTTTCCTGAACCGCTTGTTTTAATGCGCTTAAATTGGTTGAACCACAATCGACATTAATGCGATCGCCGTCAGCTTTTTCATGCAGACAAATTACTTCGGCTCCTAATGCTTTAAACATTTCGGGCGCAATTAATACGGAGGCTCCCCAAGCGAGATCCAAGACAATTTTTAATCCTTGAAAATCAATGCCTAAAGGTAGTGCGTTTAATAAAAACTGTCCATAGTGATTGACCATGTTGGGGTCATGGAAAGCTTTGCCATAGTTAGCTGAAATTGCGATCGCGGGTGAAAAGTGTCCTCTTAATCCTGTTTCAATGCGCTGACTATCTTTTTTGCTTAATTTTAGTCCTTCCCGATTAAAAAATTTGATGCCGTTATCTTCGGGTGGATTGTGACTGGCGGAAATCATAATACCCCCGATCGCATCTGTAGCTCTAGCCAAATAAGCAACACAGGGAGTTGGACATAATCCTAGTTGCCAAACTTCTAAACCCGCCGAAGTTAATCCTGCCGCGATCGCCATTGCGAGCATATCACTGGAATTACGGGAATCTTGACCAATAATTACAGGCCCAGAAATAGGAGCATTTTCTTTTAAAACTTGCCCCGCCCAATAACCTAATTGCAAAACAAAAGGAGCCGTCAACAAATCCCCTGCTCTGCCTCGAATGCCATCTGTGCCAAATAAAGGAGATTTCGATGAATTTGCCGAAATAGAAGACTCAGAAAACAACCGATTATTAAGATTAGAAATCATAGAAACAGACATAGTTCACACATCCTCACACATCACACTATAAGGATATATCCTCATTGATAATTTGGTGTTGATTTGACAGGCGTTTTTTTGTTTTTTGAGTTGAACTATTGCCATCACTGGGATTATGTTTTGCCAAAAGTGATAAAGGTAAGGTTTTGCCATAGGATCTTAAGTAAAGAGATTAGGAGTTTAATTAATCAATTGAAATTTGATGCCCTAATTCAGCTTGCGATCGCCTTTTTACTAGAATTAAATTAATCAATAATCTAATGACAAATAAATCATCTGAAAATAAAAAAATAACTCAAGCTAAAGTAGAAAAAAAAGAAGTAACTCCTTTTAACTGTTTAGTCGGTTCAGTGATCTCAGGAGCTTTGACGAGCGGTTTATATGCTCTGACTTATGCGATCGCGTCCACTTTTGCCAAGAAACCAATTACTTCTGATAATCTGTTTGTCATCAAGATTGGCGCGGCAGTTCGGACTCTGGTTGTGGGAGTCGCTTCTATGGCAACTTTTATTTTTGGATTTGTGGCGATCGGATTAATTTTATTAGCAATTCAATTAGTTATTCAAAGTTTTAAAAAAGAAAAAATATCTCCTTCTGATGGATAAAAAACGCGCTCAGAATTTAAACAAGAGACAAAAAACTAAGAGCAGATATTTAGCAATTAATCCATGATAATCGATAGAAAAACTAAAATCACTACGAAGAAAATCTTCAGGTTTATCCTAAATCTTTCCTCATAGAGGTCAACTTTTTTATTTTATTTATTAACTTAAGTTCGGGGAGAATTTTCCTACATTTACTCTACTTTGTTAATAGATTCTTGTAGATTTTTCCATCTTTAACAATGACTTTAAAATTATTGGCATAATCCTTAACGACAGAAAGATCTTTTAAGGGGTTTCCCTCCACCAAAATGACATCTGCATAGGCTCCTTCTTCAATTACTCCTAGTTTTCCTGGGTAAGGATTACGTGGCCCTGATAGAGTTAATAATTCGGCATTATCGTGGGTAACTAATTTGAGAATTTCAAAGGGAGTTAGCCATTCTGTTAACTTGAGAATGTCAGCATTTTGATTGGTGTTATTCGCAGGATTAAAGAGAAAATCTGTTCCCCAGGCGAGTTTAACTTTATATTTTTTAGCCCAGGCGAAAGCATTAGTCACACCTTGAACAACTTCTCGTTGTTTTGCTTTTTGATCCTCGGTAAAGTTAGGATTGTTTGTTTCTTCAAATGCCTGAGCACTTAACCAGATACCTTTTTCTGCGAGTAGTTTCATGGTTGCTTCATCTAACAATTGCCCATGTTCAATACATTTAACTCCCGCGGCGATCGCCCGTTGAACTGCTTTTGGGGTATAGGCGTGTACAGTCACATAGGTTCCCCAATCATCCGCCGCTTGGACAGCCGCCATTAATTCGTCTGAGGTATATTCTGTAACATCAATGGGGTCGTAAAGGGAGGAAACCCCGCCTCCTGCCATCAGTTTGATCTGGGAAGCACCATGACGAAGATTCTCACGGGTTGCGGTTAATACTTCGTCTCTGCCATCAGCGATCATGCTGGCCTCCAATAGCTCTGCACGGGATAAGCTTCCCCCAAAGCGACGGGAACGTTCAGAGAGTTGCCGAAAATCTCCATGACCAGAAGTTTGGGAAATCATCGCACCACTGGGGTAAATACGTGGCCCGATCGCCTTACCTTCATCAATAGATTTTTTAAGTTCAAATACGGGGCCGCCCAGGTCTCGAACCGTTGTAAAACCTCGCAGGAGCATTTGTTTGGCTTCTTCTGCGGCCTTTAATTGGAGAGTTTCCGCACTGGTTTTGGGATTGAGCAAATCGGGCAAGGTACTGGCTGTCATGACAATATGGACATGATTATCAATCAAGCCAGGCATCAAAACGCGATCGCCGCCCTGAATTTTGGTTAAGCTTGTACCCGATATTGGACTAATCGGACTTTTGGAAATAGTTTTAATTTTATTGCCAACAACTAACACATTCGACGGATCAGAAAGTTGATTAGAAATACCATTGAAAATACGAACATTCTCAAATAGGATACTACTAGTAGGTTGCTCTTTTTGATTAGTTTTCGCTGTTTGACTTTGGGCTTGGCTAAATGAGGTGGTGACTCCGATCATTCCCAACATTAAAAACCCTAATATTGCGCGGCGGTTAAATTTCATTCGTTTATTTCCATATTTTTATAAGACTTGGGTGTAATAGCTGAATGCTCACTTTAGCCCTATAAAATTGTAAACTGTTCAAGGAAAAATTCTTTCTACTCTCAGCGAAAAAAAATCGATAAGATAGAATTAATAAACACATATAGACGCGATCGCTTTAACTGATTTTTAGAAATTTTTATTTTTTAATATAGTTTTAAACTCTCTTTTTCAGACTTTTAAAAATGATTTAGACTAATTTTATTAAAATACTAATTACACACAAATTTATGAACATGATTAGTTGCCCTTCTTGCCATAAATCTATTGAACAAAACGCGCTTTCGTGTCCCTGTTGTCAGAAAAAATTGAACGCTTTCGCACATCCTGGTATTCCATTAGATCAAGCTCCTCTTTCTATAAGTCTATAACTGCAAGTTATTGGCTAAATTGCCACAGCAGATTAAAACCAACGCTCACATTATTATTAGATTGACTAATTAATCCCCCAATATCATGAGTACCAATCGCATTTGTTCCATATAAATCAATCCCTGCATTCCACTCAGGATGAATATACCGAATTCCACCTGTCCAGATGGTTGATCCTCCTCCTGTTAAAATTGGAGTAACTTCACCTATTAATTGCAGACCATCCAAGATTTGATAATTAATACCTAGACCTGTCCCAACAATACTCGTTGAACCAAAGAAACCTCCTTTTGGATTAAAAATTAAAGCAATTTGAGGATTAACTTGATAGAGGAAAGCTAACTCTGCCGTAAAAATTCCCACTCCATCAGATGAGCTTTGTGATGGCTCTTCTATTGCTCCTCTCAGACTTAATGAAAAAGGATCGCCTTGTACTTGATCTAAAAATTGTAGCTTTGTCCCTACACCCAACTTGAAAGAATTTCCAACAGTTTGATCGCTATTGCCGAGTTGTTGACCAATGAACTCTAATTGAGCATTGTCACTCATGCCATAGGCTAATTGAAAATTGACAGCAGGGCCGATACCACCTTGCAGAGAAAACATTCCATTTTTTACCGTGTTTGCACTTGTTAATGTGATGCTATTAAACAATAATTGTTTATCTCTAAAACTGAGGGGAACAGAAGGCTCTTGACGAAAACTGCTGGGATAATTCTGACCGATATCTGGCGTGTAACGAATATTAATTCCTGCAGCGACTTGACCGCCATTGGGAATAAAAGACAGAATTTGAGTTGCAGGTGTTGCCCCTAAAGCATTAGTTGCATAAAGATCAATCCCAACAGTAGGACTCTGTAAATAAGTTAAACCAGCCGCCCAAACAGGTTTAGTAACAGTGTTTCCTTGATTATTAATCGCATTTCCGCCAGACCCAACGGCAAGATTAACATCTGCAAACAGCATGAGTCTATCTAATGGATTATAGTTAAAACCAGCTCCGATATTAAATAAAGTACCGTAGAATTCTCCCCCATTATTGATAGTATTGGGAAAAAAGATTACACCTGGGACTAAATGCGCTTGAAAGTTAGAAGTCAGATTATAGGTAAAGGGAAGTTGTAATGTTCCTGCTAATATTGTTGAAGTTTGTTGTAAATTATTAGGCGTATATAAACCGTAACTACCTGTAAATTTTCCTATCTCTAGAGAACCCGATACAGCTAGACTAAAATTGATTTCTTTCAGAAATTGGTATTTGAATTTAGGCGCAAAACTTA
>JANNLO010000165.1:0-1740 GCA_031396835.1 Snowella sp. SOY_38_metabat_116 | reverse complement strand
AGCAATACCCGATAGGTCGGAAAGTGTCAGATGATGAGTTAGCAAAAGTGAATTTATTCCAGGCTGATTTTCATGGCGAAAACTGGAACTATGTTATCAAGCCAAAGGTGTAAACCGATGACTTATTTATTTACACTGCCTTAGTCTAAGTGTGTGTTTCTTAAGTGGGAAAGGAGTATACACTTTTTCTCCTTCGGGAATTTCGTCATCATCTGCTTGATGAATTTGGGGATCATAGTTGACCTGTTCCCAGACTTGCCCAATCGTTTGATAACCCCAACTTTTGAGCAGGTTTTCGAGGGGTGTAAAGAGGGCGATCAGGTTTTTAGCGGGTAATTCGGGTTTGGCTTCAGCGAGGTGGCAAGCGGTCGGATAGTTGGTGAGAAGAGTTTGCAGTTCCTCGAAGGTTATGTCTTTAAAGTCGGCTGAGTTTTGGCTGGATTTTTGCTCAAGTTCTGTCCGCAAACGTTGACATTGTTGCAGGAGTTCGGCAATTTCTTGATCTTTGGCTGTTGTGTCAGGTAGGGATGCTGGGGATGAGTTTGGGGAAGTCTTCGGTCGATAAAATGGTCTTGACCGGGCAAACAGGAAGAGGGTGATTACAATCCAGAGAAAAAGGCTAAAACCGAAGTTATGGTCTGTCATTGCGTCGA
This sequence comes from Snowella sp. SOY_38_metabat_116, assembly GCA_031396835.1. Classification (GTDB taxonomy): domain Bacteria; phylum Cyanobacteriota; class Cyanobacteriia; order Cyanobacteriales; family Microcystaceae; genus Snowella. The sequence goes on along the minus strand of JANNLO010000165.1, from coordinate 1,087 downwards.
TGCTGTTAATTATTTTGCTGGAGGGATTGGGTATTACTGGAAATCAGGTTTTCGTCGCCTTCGTAATATTCGGGTAGAAGTTCCTGGGCTTCTATTGTCCCTAATGCTTTTTCTAATCCGACGGTGGTTTCGGTGCAACTGTTGCCTGTGGCGTTGATGACTTTTTCGGTGACTTTGCCATCTTTGCCGATACGGTATTCAATTTGTTGGTATTCTGCCATTTTTATTCTTCTCTGGAAATATTATTATATTAAAGCAGATTCAGTGTGATTTTCGGCTTATTTTACATTTTAAGATGACTACTTGAGGTTAATCTCGATCATTTTAAGCAGTAATAGTCTCTTGAATTTTTTGTTTAAATTGGGCAATAACTTCTGACGTTAATTCATTTTCTGATGTGACTTTATCTCTTTTTTCTAAGATGCTTTGAATGTCCTCGGTTGTTATATTACCGAGTTCTTGGGAAAGATTTTTAAAGTTTTGTTCCTGTTGATCAATATTTTCAGCAGAAAGAGCGTGAACGGTATAATCCTGACTTACTTGGCGGGTCAGAGCATAGACAATATATTGATTTAAAGAAACACCTTCTCTTTCAGCTTGATGGGTTAGTTGTTGATGGAGGGTTTCGGGTAAACGTAGGGTTAAACGACTCATATTAATAATTCTCCTGTTGTTATTTGAAGAATAAGTTTAGTTGGGGTAATAACTTTTAGTCCTAAAGATTTTTTCGCACTTTCAAAGTCACGAATGTTGGCAGTCACAACAATCGCATTAGCGTTCATTGCACAATCAATAACCAAGTCATCACCAGGGTTGGGCGAGGTCGGTCGCCAAGAATAATAAATTTTGGTAAATTCAGAACGGTTTAGTAGGGTTCCGAGGACAGGCTGAAGATTTTGCCAACGGGAGACAGAGAGTTTACGGGATAGTGCGATTCGTTTAACGTCGCGCGACCTGAAATGGTCGTTTAGTATGGGAAGCCTACTTCCATAGAGGATTCATACCCTCTACCCCTGCGTAAAAGACTAATATTAGTTCGGTCACATCCTCAGTAAGTAATGAAAAGGATGGAGTGCAAACCACGAAA
>JANNLO010000023.1:0-9456 GCA_031396835.1 Snowella sp. SOY_38_metabat_116 | reverse complement strand
CAATTGACGAGCATGAGCAATCACATTCAGCATAGAACGCCCAACTACGGCGACTTTTCGCTTATTTTTATGAGCTAGGTTTAAAATAATATTTACCCGATGCACAGAAGATGCAAAAGTGGTAATCATCAAACGACCCTTAGCTTGAGCAAAAATTCGGTCTAAATGGGGAACAACCGATTGTTCAGAAGGCGTTGTGCCTGGAAGTTCCGCATTGGTAGAGTCACTAAGAAGACACAAAACCCCTTTTTCTCCATATTCCGCCAATCTTTGTAGATCGAAATATTCACCATCAACAGGAGTATGGTCAACCTTGAAGTCTCCACTATGAATGACGACACCCAAAGGAGTACGAATTGCCACACAACAACTATCTGCCATTGAGTGGGTATTACGGATAAATTCGACCACAAAGTTTTTACCTAAATGCACGACTTCTCGCGGCAAAACACTCTGTAAATTTGTTCGTTTAAGCATTCCCGCTTCTTCCAGCTTATCTCGCAAAAGAGCCATCGCTAAACGAGGCCCATAAATGATAGGAATTTCAAATTGCTTGAGGTGATAGGGAATACCGCCGATATGATCTTCGTGGCCATGGGTCACAATCATACCTTTGATTTTATGGCGATTTTCCCTTAAATAGGTCATGTCGGGCAGAACAACGTTAATTCCGTGCATTTCATCTGTTGGAAAGGCAATACCTGCATCTAGCAAAATAATTTCGTCTTCGTATTCAAAGACACAGGTGTTTTTTCCAATTTCGTGAAGTCCGCCGAGGGGAATAATTTTCAGGGTTGGTTGAGCTTCGTTTTTAGTCATTTTCCTCCTAGAGAGTTAATAAATGGGCTTAATGTGAACTAAAAAGCATTTGTAAGAAATAAAATAGGGAATTACTACCAATTAAAATAGTAGTGATAAAAATAATGAGTATTAAATAAGTAAGAAAACTAGAGATAGCTTACTATAAAAAAGATCGAATAGGTGATTGCAATTGTCGCTAAATAAATATCATTGTTGAAGTCCTTGTTATTTGATTTATAAAAATGTTTTCTCAATAAAATACTATATCTTTTGATGAATGAGATTTTGTCCTATTTAACTTTCTAGCCAAATTTTTTATGCTGAAAATACTTTTCGTGTAAAGACAATATTTTACTGGCATCACGTATTCTATTGTAGCATATATTAATTAATTTTAGAAAAGATTAAACAGGAATTTAAAGCGACATCTTGAAAACTAAGTAAATTGATTGATTGGATATTAAGATTTTTTTTGACAATCAATTTGATAATTAAATTAATGCCAATTCTTTTAATACTGAAAAAACATGTAATCGTTGATTTTCTGAAATTTCACAGAGGGGTAAACGTAATCCGCCAACTTGCCAACCTTGTAGATTTAAAGCCGCTTTAATTGGAATGGGATTAGTATTACAAAACAAAACTTTAAATAAGGAGAAAAGTTTTAAATGAATGTCGATCGCCTTAGCAGTTTCTCCTGCCAGAAAAGACTGAACAATTGTTTGAATTTCTTCTCCCACCAAATGACTAGCAACACTGACAATTCCACACCCACCAATAGATAGCATCGGCAAAGTTAACAAATCATCGCCCGCATAAATCGCAAAATCAGAATTAGTTAAACACCTGATTTGAGAGGCTTGTTCAATGCTGCCACTGGCCTCTTTAATCGCGACAATATTATTAATTTGAGATAATTTTGCGACGGTTTCAGGTAAAAGATTTTGACCAGTTCTTCCAGGAATATTGTATAGCATAACAGGCAGATCGGGACAGGCTTCGGCGATCGCTTTAAAGTGACCATATAATCCTTCCTGGGGCGGTTTATTATAATAAGGAACGACTTGTAAAGAACCATCTAAATCTAATTTTGCTGCTTCTTTTGTCGCTGCGATCGCTTCCGTTGTCGAGTTCGATCCTGTTCCAGCAATAACTTTTGCTTTCTTGCCAACAGCGTTTTTTACTACTTTAAATAATTGGTATTCTTCATCCCAAGAAAGAGTTGGCGATTCTCCAGTTGTGCCACAAATTACAAGAGAATCACTACCATGATTGACTAAATAATCTGCTAATTTTTCAGCAACGGCATAGTTAACATGACCCGTTTCATCAAAAGGAGTGATCATGGCTGTAATCACTCGTCCAAAGAAGGGATGATTCATAAATTCAATAATTAAATTAGGATTGATCAAAAACTTGTTAATTAACTGCGATCGCCGAAGGACGAACCAAATTTTTGTGAACTAATAATTCCGCAATTTGAATTGCATTTAGAGCAGCCCCTTTACGAATTTGATCACCACAGAGCCACAATTCTAATCCACAAGGATGGGATAAATCTTGACGAATTCTTCCCACTAAAACCTCATCTTTTCCAGTTGCATCGATTGGCATAGGAAAGTAATTAGATTGCCAGTTTTCCACCAACTTTACTCCTGCTGCCTGGGATAAAATTTCTCTGGCTTGAGCAACAGAAAAAGGACTATCAAACTCCAGGTTAACAGCTTCTGAATGAGCGCGTAATACGGGAACCCGAATACAAGTTGCAGTCACCCGAATTGTTGGATCATTGAAAATTTTTCGGGTTTCATTGATCATTTTCAACTCTTCTTCACAATAACCCGAATCTGTCAAAGGTGAATTATGAGGAAATAGATTAAAAGCCAGAGGATAGGGTAAAATTTCTGCTTTAGCAGATTCTCCCGATAAAATCGCTTTAGCTTGATTTTTTACTTCTTCCATTGCCATTGCCCCCGCTCCACTGGCGGATTGATAGGTCGAAACCACCAAACGTCGGATAGCTTGGACTTGATGCAAGGGATAGACCGCAACCCCTAATAAAATGGTAGTGCAGTTGGGATTGGCAATAATTCCCTGATGCTGCGCGGCGGCTTCTGGATTAATTTCTGGGATAACCAAGGGAACAGCAGGATCCATACGAAAAGCACTGGAATTATCGATCATTACTGCTCCAGATTCAACAATGGTTTTCGCCCAAGCTTTGGAACTCGATCCCCCTGCTGAAGCTAAAACTAGATCGATATTTTTAAAAGAATTTTCGTTAACAGCTTCTACAACCAAAGATTTGCCGCGAAAAGTCAATTTTTTTCCCGCAGAACGAGGAGAAGCCAATAATTTTAGCTGCTCAACTGGAAATTGACGGGTTTCTAAAAGTTCTAAAAGTTCTGTTCCAACGGCTCCTGTTGCACCTAAAATGGCGACACGTAAGGGTTTTAACAAATGACACTCCTCCCAGAATGAATTAACAAAAGAACGATACTTTTCATTATAAAAATTTTTAAGATAGCTATTTTTTGTTTATATAATAGTAGTGGTATTGATTGATAAGCACAAATTATTTACTTAGCTCAAATATTGGTTTTCTTTTCTTTTAGATTAATTTAAGTTCTTAAAAATCTTTAGATTTTGATTTTATATCAAAACGTTCTGTTTATGTTGGTGTCAAATTATTTTTTACTTAAAACTTTTACGAATATTTTTTAAAAATATTGCCATCAGAAGGGAAAATAATGATTCCGATTGTCAGAATCTAACTAAAAAGAGAATTATAAGATTCGTTTCTCGACTTAATGACAGATTTAACAGAAAACTAAACTTTCTGGACTCAAATGAATTATGATCACAAAGGGTTGATTAGAAAAACCGTACTCGCATTAGGCAAGAGCGAATGCTTTGTTCGGCGGAGTTGGTAGCGTGATCACCCTTTAAGCATACCACGATTAGTTGGTTTAGTCCGCTTCGTCTGGTAAAACTGCTCAAAATGTCTTAGATGTTCAACGTTTAGTAATGAGATTAGGTATCAATGAAAGTCACCCAGGAAAAACTCCCTGATAGTCAAATTGGTTTAGAAATTGAGATTTCAGCAGAAACTTCTCAAAAGATCTACAATCGCACCCTGCAAGATTTTGCTCGTACTGCCGATATTCCTGGGTTTCGCAAGGGGAAAGTGCCTCGTCCGATCTTAGTACAACGACTAGGTTCCAATTTGAAGGCTGCGACTTTGGAGGAATTGATTAAATCAAGTTTAAATGATGCAATTCAACAAGAGGAAATTAAATCCCTCGGAAATTATCAGCTTCGATCTCCTTTTGAAGAACTATTAACGCAATTTAGCCCTGGTGATTCTTTTACTTTTTCAGTAATCATTGAGGTTCCACCCACGATTGAGATAGGCGATTATAGTTCCCTTAGTATTCAAGCAGAAGAAGTTCTTTACAACCCTGAAGAAGTAGAGAAATGGTTCAAACTACGCCAAGAAAAACAAGCGACCTTGATTCCTGTAGAAGATCGGGCGGCTGATTGGGGAGATATCGCCATTATTGATTATCAAGGCTATCACGTAACAGAAGCAGGAGAAATTGCTGAGGCGATCGCGGAGATTAAAGACACCGACTTTAAAGTTGATCTAGAAAAAGGTAATTTAGTAGAGGGAATGGTAGAAGGGATTGTCGGAATGCAACCAGAAGAAACCAAAGCCGTTACGGTTAATTTTTCCGAAGATTATCCCCTAGAAGAAGTCGCAGGAAAGCCCGTACGTTTTGATATTACGGTCAAAGAACTTAAGACTAAAGAGTTGCCAGAACTGGACGATGATTTTGCCGATGAAGTTAGTGAATACGAAACCTTGGCTGAATTACGAGCTTCTTTAGAAGAACAATATCGTAAAAATGCGGCTGATAGCACTCAAAATAATATTAATACAGCCATTACTAATGAGTTAGTTAAAATCTCTGAAGTAGATCTACCCGATTCTTTAATTCAGGAAGAAGTTACCCAGCTTTTAACCCAAACCCTGAAACAACTAGAGCAAATGGGACTAGATCCCCGCGCTATTATTACGCCAGAAACTATTCCCAAGCTTCGGGATAATGCTCGTCCAGAAGCAGTCCAACGCCTTAAGCAGATTTTTGTGATTGGTAAAATTGCTGAGACAGAAAATATTGAACCAGAAGCCAGTGAAATTCGAGCAAGGGTTAACGAAATTAAAGCTCAATTTGCCAACGAATCCCTCGATCTAGACAAACTGATGGTTATTGTTACCGATGAGCTAACGGCCGAAAAAACCCTAGATTGGCTTCGAGAAAAAGTGACCGTTGAACTGGTACCGCCAGGAACTCTAACTCCTCCCGAAAAGGAATATGATAACAACAAAGAAGAAGAAAATACCATTGAGGCTGAAGTGGTAGAAATTCCTAGTGAGACTTAAATTTCTTCAGTTTTGACTCTACCCCATTCATTTATAATTTGCGTCATAATGGGGTTGAGCATGGGAATATGTCTCTAATAGGTGGGTATTCTCTAATCAAGCAGCCCAAATCCAACTAAATTTTAACAACTTTTTTATTATGGTTTTATCGCGATCGCCAAATTATCCGTTGACAAGCTATCGTGGCTCTGACATTCAGAATGTTGTGCCAATGGTGGTTGAACAGTCTGGATTAGGAGAACGGGCCTTTGATATTTATTCCCGTTTATTGCGAGAAAGAATCATCTTTTTGGGTACTCCCGTCGATGATCAGGTTGCAGACTCCATTGTCGCCCAGTTGCTATTTTTGGATGCAGAAGATCCTGAAAAAGATATCCAACTTTATATTAATTCTCCAGGCGGCTCCGTTTATGCGGGTTTGGCTATTTATGATACCATGCAGCAAATTCGTCCCGATGTGGTCACAATTTGTTTTGGATTAGCCGCGAGTATGGGAGCCTTTTTATTAACGGCGGGCGCACACGGTAAAAGAATGGCTCTGCCTAGTTCTCGCATCATGATTCATCAACCTTTGGGCGGTGCTCAGGGTCAAGCTGTGGAAATCGAAATTCAAGCGAGAGAAATTCTTTATATTAAAGAACGTTTGAATACGATGTTGTCGGAGCATACTGGCAAACCCTTTGATGTGATTGCGGCTGATACTGAACGGGATTTCTTTATGTCCGCCCAAGAAGCCCAAGAATATGGACTCATTGACCGTGTGATTATTCGTCCCAACTTGCCCGATCCTACCGTTCCTGTCACTTCTTTAAGTTAAATGCTATGTCTAAATACGACTCCCACCTAAAATGTTCGTTTTGTGGTAAATCTCAGGAACAAGTGCGAAAATTGATCGCTGGGCCGGGAGTCTATATTTGCGATGAATGCGTGGAATTATGTAATGAAATTCTCGATGAAGAGTTGTTAGAAACGCCCAGTCCTGTTGCTTCTTCCCGTAGTCCTGAAAATTCAAAACGCCGTCCCCAGAGCGATCGCCTTTCTTTGGGGCAATTGCCTAAACCAACGGAAATCAAAAAACACTTAGATGAATATGTCATCGGACAAGATGATGCAAAAAAAGTCCTATCCGTAGCAGTTTACAATCATTACAAGCGATTAAGCTTAGTTCAGGGCAATAAAGAAGAAACCAGCGAAGATACGATTGAATTACAAAAATCCAATATTCTTTTAGTCGGGCCAACGGGATCGGGAAAAACTCTTTTAGCCCAAACTCTTGCCAAAATTTTAGATGTTCCCTTTGCGATCGCCGATGCCACCACTTTAACCGAAGCGGGTTATGTGGGGGAAGATGTGGAAAATATTCTGCTGCGTTTGCTACAAATGGCGGATTTAGATGTGGAAGAAGCTCAACGGGGAATTATTTATATTGATGAAATTGATAAAATTGCCCGTAAAAGCGAGAATATGTCGATTACTCGTGATGTTTCGGGAGAAGGTGTACAACAGGCTCTTTTGAAAATGCTGGAGGGTACGATCGCCAATGTTCCTCCCCAGGGCGGACGTAAGCATCCCTATCAAGATTGCATTCAAATTGACACTAGCAATATTCTATTTATTTGTGGCGGGGCTTTTGTTGGTCTAGAAAAAGTGATTGATCAACGTTTAGGTAAAAAATCCATGGGATTTGTTCGTCCTGTTGGGGATGTCACTCAAAGTAAGGAAAAACGGGCTGCTGATCTGGTACGCCAGGTAGAACCTGATGATTTGGTTAAATTTGGGATGATTCCTGAATTTGTTGGACGTATTCCTGTTATGGCTTCTCTAGATCCCTTAGACGAGGATACTTTGATTGCTATTCTTACCCAACCTCGCAACGCTTTAGTCAAACAATATCAAAAACTTTTAGGCATGGACAATGTTCAACTGGACTTTAAACCTGATGCTATTTGCGCGATCGCCAAAGAAGCCTACCGACGGAAAACAGGAGCCAGAGCGTTAAGAGGTATTGTCGAAGAATTGATGTTAGAAGTTATGTATGAATTACCTTCGCGGGCTGATGTCCAACGTTGCACAATCACTCGTGAAATGGTTGAAAAACGATCTACTGCCGAATTATTAATACATCCATCATCTTTACCCAAACCAGAATCTGCTTAAATTTGAAAATAAGATCGCGATCGCCAGTCTTTCTTGTCAACTATAAGAAATAAAAAAGGGCGGTTAAAATGCCCCCCAAGAAGAAATAACGGGTTTAGAATATTACTTTGCAAAAACTTGAGCAGCAGCAGCAATTCCCGCTCCAGGTTGAGCATCGCCATAACCCAAACTTTGTAAGGTTGATTCCAACGCACCAACACAACTTAAAATATCGCGATCGCAGACAAAACCGAGATGACCAATACGGAAGATTTTTCCCGAAAGGTGATCTTGTCCGCCCGCTAAGGCAATATCAAATTTTTTGCGCATAGTTGAACGAATTTGTTCTGCATCCACCGTTAAAGGAGCAACCGCCGTAATCGCTGGACTTGCCGCATTATCAGGAGCAAATAGGGATAATCCTAATGCTTTCATGGCCGCACGAGTTGCTTGTGTGTGACGTTGATGACGAGCAAAAATATTTTCTAAACCTTCTGTTTGCATCATTTGTAGAGCCGCTTGCAGACCATACATCAGATTTATTGGCGGAGTGAAGGGAGAACTATTTTCGTCGGTAGCTTTCTTGTATTTTTTTAAATCCAAATAAAAACGAGGACATTTGGCTGATTCATAGGCTTTCCAAGCTTTTGCACTGACGGAAACAAATCCCAAACCAGGGGGAATCATGTATCCTTTTTGGGAACCAGAGGCAACTACATCCAGACCTAATTCGTCAATAGGAATCGAAATCGCGCCTAAACTGGTGACAGCATCCACAATACTCAGTGCTGTTCCATGTTCCTTGATGGCTTGATTAATGGCTGCTAAATCATTTAAAACGCCTGTCGAAGTTTCTGAATGGGTTAAAATAACTGCTTTGATTGTTTTTTCTTTATCTGCTGTTAATTTGGCACGAAATTCTTCAGGATCTAAAGCTTTTCCCCATTCTGCGGTAATTTCTTCCACAACTAATCCAAAGGCTTTAGCAACTTTTCCCCAACGCTCGCCAAATTTACCATTGTTGCCCACTAAAACGCGATCGCCTGGACTAAGAAAATTAATAATTCCCGCTTCCATCGCTCCTGTGCCACTAACGGTTAGCATTAAGACATCATTTTGAGTTTGATGAAGCCATTTGAGATTTTCAGTCAGTTCAGCAATAATCTTACTGAATTCTCCACTACGATGACCGATGGGGTGTTTTGCCATTGCCAGTAAAACTTTTTCGGGTACTGGTGTTGGCCCCGGAATCATTAACATTTGCTTATTTTCCACGTGCTTTAATCCTCCCGTTGTTTGCGTTCAACGATGATAACAAAATTGGGCATTAGACACCAAACAAATCCGCGATCGCTTGGGTGGGGTCAGACTTTTTAACCAAAGATTCTCCTACTAAAATAGCATTTGCCCCTGCTTTTTTGACTTTCTCTAAATCTTTAGGTATTTGTAATCCTGATTCACTGACGATTAAAATATTTCGTTCTTTTAATATTTCTCCTCTCGCTTTTAATAAGTCAACAGTAGTTTGTAAATCCACTTTAAAAGTTTCTAAATTACGATTATTAATGCCAATCAAAGTTACACTTTCCAAAGCTAAAACTCGGTCTAATTCAGCTAATGTATGAACTTCAATTAGAGCCGTCATCCCTAATTTGTGAATAATTTTTAGAAAATAGTGTAAATCTCGGTCTGACAAAATGGCTGCAATTAATAAAACGGCATCGGCTCCTGTTGAACGAGCTAGATAAATTTGGTATGGATAGATAATAAATTCCTTACATAATAAGGGCAAATCCACTGAACGACGAACTAAAGCTAAATTTTCAAAACTACCCTGAAAAAATTTCTCGTCGGTTAAAACAGACAAACAATTTGCGCCGCCTTTTTGATAGGCTTTGGCAATTTTTATGGGATCAAAATCTTCACAAATTATGCCTTTACTGGGGGAAGCTTTTTTGATTTCTGCAATCAAAGCAAGAGGGCGATCGCAATTTTTTAAAGCACCGAGAAAATCACGGGGAGGAGAACTTTCTTTAACGGCTTTTTGTAATTCAATTAGAGGCATAAGTTCC
>JANNLO010000308.1:0-2750 GCA_031396835.1 Snowella sp. SOY_38_metabat_116 | reverse complement strand
TGGGCGAAGAACGCATGGAGACTCCGACAAATACTCAATCTGAAAAATTTATAATATACAGAAAGAAGTGGGGTGCATACCTTTTGGAATTTTTATTGCTTTTTTTTGCCGTGTTTCTTGGTTTCGTAGCGGAAAACATTAGAGAAAATAATGCAGAAAGGGAAACGGAAAAGCAGTTTATCCGATCTTATATTGAAGATTTGAAAGTAAGCATCCGATGAAGTACCTATTTCGATAGAATGCAGAGGGAGGTAGTTTTGAAAAAACTATCTTATGAATCCTGAAAATTTTGCTACCCGCCAATCCAAGATGTTTTCCCAGATCGAATCTTGGAAGGCCAGTGGTCAGAGCCAGCATTTGTTTTGCAAAGAACAAGCGATCGTATACAGTAACTTTCATTACTGGTACAAGAAGTATAAGGACCAACATGGTCAAGGATCAAACGGTGAAGTATTTCTTGCTGTGAAGATCAAAAAGCCAGTGACTTCCTGTTCAGCAAGCGTGGTGATGGAATTAATCTTGGAGAATGGCGTGCGCTTGAATTTTTATCAGCAGGTGGATGCTTCCTACTTACGTTCCTTGTTAGGCTGATTATGCTGTCACTATCTCCGATCCATCATTATTTTTTCTACCGTGAAAAAGCAGATATGCGCAAAGGTGTAGATGGGCTTTGTGGGTTGGTCCGTAATGGGTTGAAGCGAGATCCGCTGGGCGGAGACATTTTTATTTTTTTTAATGGCCGCCGTAATCAGGTCAAGCTATTACTCTGGGAGCGGGATGGTTTTTCGATTTATTACAAACGACTTGAGCGCGGCTCCTATGAACTTCCTACCATCGATGAAAAGAAATTATCGGTAGAACTGAATAGTGAGGAGTTGATGTTGATTCTTCAAGGCATCTGTTTGAGTTCGGTGCGACGAAGAAAGAGATTTCATTTTTCAGAAAATAATTCGGTGAATAATGGCAGCGTTTCTATTTGAACACAGCATGATTTTTTATCTTTGCACCACGTGATCGCTGAAGCAAAAAACAAACTCACTTACGAAGATTTAGTTATTCAAAACATTCAACTCAAAGATGAGTTGAATCAACTCAAGCGATTAATTTTCGGTTCAAAAAACGAGCGATTTATTCCCTGGGCATCCCCTGATCAATTAGCCCTAGACATTACTATCCAGCAAAAGGAACAAGCGATTGTATCGGCTACAGAGACGATTCACTATCAACGCAAGAAGGGCACTAAGCCAGAGAGTGAAAAAGTGCAGACCGGACGGATGCCTTTGCCGGCCAGCCTTCCTCGCCAACAAGTGATCATCGAACCATCAGTAGATGTTACCGGGTGGAGAAAAATTGGTGAAGAGAAAACTGAAGAACTTGAGCGCATTCCTGGAAAGTTATTTGTTCGTCAGTATATACGTTCCAAATATGTCGATCCAAGCGGAGAACAGATTGTGATCGGAGAATTACCAGTTCGTCCTATTGATAAAGGTATCGCTGGCCCCGGGCTATTGGCTCAAATAGTAATTGACAAATTCGTAGATCATTTACCGGTCTATCGTCAAGTTCAACGTTTTGAAAGAGAGGGTATGAAGCTGCCTATCTCTACTCTGGCTGATTGGATCAGTGGTAGTTGTGCCTTGCTGGAACCTCTTTATGAAACTCACCGCAAACTGGTATTAACACAAAGTTACCTGCAAGCCGACGAGACACCTATCAAGGTATTGGATAAAGCAAAAAAGGGAACTACTCACCGAGGATATCATTGGGTATACCATGCCCCACTGGCACGTTTAGTTTTATTTGATTATCGGGAAGGTCGGGGTCGAGAGGGTCCCCATGAATGTCTTGAGGATTTTAGTGGCTACTTGCAAACCGATGGGTATGCTGTCTATGAATATTTCGATCAGCGTTCCAATATTACCTTGCTCAATTGCATGGCTCATGCCAGGCGTATGTTTGACAATGCTTTGGAAAATGATAAGTCGCGGGCGGAGTTTGTGTTACTAGAAATGCAAAAGCTTTATGCCGTTGAGCAAGTCGGAAGGGATGCATCATTATCGAGGGAACAACTATTAACTCTCCGTCAAGAGCAGGCTGTTCCAGTCTTAGAAAATCTCAAAGCCTGGATGATGGAAGCCTATGCCCAGGTGGTTCCGCAGAGTGCGATTGGAAAAGCCATCTTCTACTCCTTGCAACGCTGGGATAAACTTTGCATCTATACCACCGATGCTCGTTTGCAGATCGACAACAACTTAGTGGAGAATGCCATTCGGCCAGTGGCTATCGGGAGAAAAAATTATCTCTTTGCTGGTTCACATAATGGGGCCAGGAGAGCAGCGATGCTCTACTCTTTCCTGGGAACTTGCAAAATCAACAACATAAATCCCTTTGAGTGGCTGAGTGATATTCTTTCCCGAATTCCTTCCCACTCCGTTAACAAACTCGATCAACTTCTACCCAATAACTGGGTGTCACAAGGAAAATAGATCTTCGATAACAAATTTTTTCGATAAAAAGTAATTGTACTTCATCGGACGCTTACTCTCAAAGTCACTCTCATACCATGAAGAATAACCTTGAATTGAATTATCTCTACCTCTAAGTCGCATTATCCAATTGTATCCACACCCGTAAAAAACGGGTTTACTAACTCCTTTAAGTGCCTTTTTATGGCAACTTTTGGTAAAAAAATGATCGCGCTGCGCAAGGACAAGAAGATGTCACAAAGTGATTTGGCCAAACAACTCAAT
>JANNLO010000259.1:0-9436 GCA_031396835.1 Snowella sp. SOY_38_metabat_116 | reverse complement strand
TGAGTTCTAATGTTAGTTCTATTTTTATTTTTGAACCTTCTATATTAATTAGTCTTGCTGTCATAAAATTTTCCTCTTTATCACTTTTTATCTTATTTTATCACTTTTTATTCTTTTCATCAACGCGGGGTCACACCCTTCCAACATAACTGACAAAGTTATATTTTGTCGAAAATTTTGATTAATATCTTGAGATCGTCAAGTTATAAAACTTGCGATCGCACTTTCTATTATTATATTCAAATACGTTTGGCAACTAAACCCGATTCATCACCTTTATGGAATTTTATTTCTCCATTGATCAGATTTTTATTTTTTAATTTCAGCCAACCACTCCCAAAAGCAGGATCGCACTCGTCATTCCCTTCCCAAGTAAACTCTAATCTTTCCTCTGCTCCATTTTTTACGATATTTCCATCTATATCTCCTGAAACCAGTCCGAATTGAAATTCCCCATTTCCATTTTCTTCAATAGTGATAAAAGCTTCTACTTCCATATCTAAGTACTCTTGATCCCATTGTTCCATTTCAGTAATACGCCAAGTACCGTGATAGTTCATTTCAATATCCTCTATCTATTTTAAATCATTTTTATTTTAGGCTCTAACTGATAAGAATAGAAAAAAAATAACAAAAAAATTTGCGATCGCCTTTCACCAAGTTACGAAACTTGCGATCGCTATAAAATTTTAACGATAGCTTTCTCGTGTCAAAACGTCATCAAGAGAACAAAATTCAAGGGGCTGTTGACGAATTTCTTCTAAATATTCAAGGTCTTCTATACTTTCAATTTGTTCTAATATTTGTTCATAAATATCAATATCAAGAATAACATCGACAGGTTTTCCGTCACGCATAATAATTTTTGGATTTTTGGTTGGTGTTTTCATCATGTTTCTTTGAGTAAACTAGAATATTGAATCGCTCATTTTTGGATATAGTTTTTAACTAAAAAATTGATCGCATCTCATCAAATTAATCTCATTATAAAACTCGCGATTTAGTTACGATTAGCTAATTATAGTAAAATTAATCGTGTTTAATCGAATGAAGCTTATCTAGCCGATACCATTAAGTTAGATTGATTAACAGGATAGTTAGTAATAAAAAGTTCATCTCCTTTTTTAGCTTTTTCTTGCTTATAGTTATTCATTCCGTATTGTAATTTCCATTCATTAATAGATGCAAAGGAAAAATTGTTTCTAACCTCTTCGCAATCGTCATAAGTAATGAGCCATTGGTGACGACAATCTTTCATCAATTGGGCAAAGCGTTTATGATCAAAAAATGTGTGTAAATTACCTTTTTTCCCATAAAGTTTAGAGTCACGATTGCTTAGATAGGGAGGGTCTAGGAAAATAAACACATCCTTACCTGGTTTTTCCAGAAGATCTCCGTAATCTAAATTAGTTATCTGAGTATTTACCAAACATTGATCTAAAGCAGCAAGTCTATCAATAGAAGAGTTAGTAAATCTTCCGATAAATGAGGCTTCAGAATAACCCCCACTTTCAACAGTTCCAGAAAAGCTAATACGATTAAGCACAAAAAAACGGACGGCTCTTTGTAAAGGAGTCATTTTAGTCGTGTCAGCTTTTGCTAAATGCCTAAATAAAGCTCGTCCATCAGTTTTACTTTTTTTGATTTTCCAAACCTGCTTAACTAATTCAGGTAAATTCTTTTGACATTGAAACCAAAAATGATAAAGTTCTTCGTTTAAATCATTAATCCAATATTCGATGTTAGGAACGGTTTGTAGAACATGAAAAAAAACGGAACCACCGCCAAAAAAGGGTTCTCGATATTCTTGAAAAGATGGAGGCAAATAGTTAGCAATTTTTGCGACCGCTTTTTGTTTCCCCCCAGGATAACGAAGAGGAGATGAAACAGATGCCATTTAATCATCATCCTCTGGGCTATCAATTAACATATTTGACGCAAGCTCCATTATTTCTTCCCAATTTGAGTCTAAATGATTTGGTAATACTTTAAACTCCTCACTTAAACCAATGGCAAATGAGAGCAACACATCATAAGGAAGCTCACCAAACCCTCCGTCTGTATCAATAATATTGTCTATGAATTGTTTAATAGCGTCCGATTCGCTATCTCTAACACTTTTGTCCAATTTTTATCCTCCTGAGTATCAATTAAGTTACCGTTAAAGTGCTTGATGACCTCATGGGTCACTTTTTCTAGTGTTGAACTCTCAACACCAAAGAAACCACTCTCCAGTAATGATAAACGAAACCTGCGTAAAGTTTCCCAGTTTTTGACTGGTGATTTAATTTCAATACTGCAAGTGAAACAAGTTTTTCGTTCTTCCATTGGTGGTGCGTTATGTGACCAATTCTTCGGGCCATCACCCGATAATCCATCTAATACCCAAGGAGAACAGAGAGGGTCTTCGATAATTCTTTTTGCACGACCACTTTCTGATTTATCTCCTTGTCCAAGCCAATGACGTTTAAAAGCAAAAGTTATCCAATTTTCTGCAAACATATCAAAAAATTCGTCAAAAGTGTAAACACAAATATCTATTACATGATCAGTTATCTTCGGGTGAGTAAGTAATAAGTCAGCAGGGTATTTGGATATTCCGCTTTTTAGATTCATATCCATTACTAACATTCTGAGTAAAGATTTAAAACGCTCAGGCTTTAAACCATCTTGCCATTTAACATTGCGCCTTCGTTTATTACAGTGAATATCTTGAATCTGCTGATCAAACCAATTTATATCAGATGGTTGTAGAACTTTTAATAAATCACTTCTGTAAGCTTTATTATAAAGAAAAGAAGCTTGTACATCTTTAAGCGAAACTGCAATATCATTGAGCTTAACATCCGCTTTTTTAAGATTACTATTAGATTTGCCTATTTTTTCTATTTTTGTTAAAACACCAACGTGGGGCAAAATGATTTTACCTTTATATTGTTCCAACCAACTGATTAATTGGTCTTCATTTCCTCTAGTCATTTTTTTTAATTGAAAACAATTATAATACTATATAGCAATTCTAAACAGGTTTTGTAAAAAGATTATACTCGTGAATTTTTGGAAATTCAAATACTTGACCATCAGCAAAAAACTCAAGCAACCATTTAAGCGTTTATCTTATCACTTTTAAATCTTTAATTGAAAGAAGATCTATCGAAACTGTGAAGATGGAGCAGGAATCCCTCTAAGCAATCCCTCCGTACTCAAATCCTCATCAATCTCCTCCCAATGAATTCCAAAACCAGCACCACAAACTTCCCATTGAGAACGTTGCTCAGTTGTTGCATTCAATAATCGAGGATACCAAACCAACGGAACTGTAATAGTACGACCATCCATCAAATCAACACTAATCGTTTCCTCCGTGAAATGAACATTGCTAACTCTTTCATCTACCTTGATTGCTAAAATACTCATGCCAAGCCTCCAATAGAGTTTCTTGATGATCTTCGACTATGATATACAATTTACGAAGTTCTTTGGGACTAAAACCAATATTATTCGCCAAACCGATAGAGTTTAGCCAAAATTTAGCCGATGAACTATCCCGATCAATGTGAATGTGGGGCGGTTCATTCGGTTCGTGACTGTAAAAATAAAAACGATAGGGGCCAAGACGTAAGATTGTCGGCATATTGAGTTTTAATTGGGAATTGATTCGCATTTTACCCAAATTTTAAATCTGTAAAACGCCCTCTGGCATAACCGTTAACAAATCCCGACGTTGTAAACTTTCTTGATGACAAATCCCATTAGCGGCCAAAAGCCCACTACTCACCGCCCGCTCCATTAAACCACAGGGAAACGGCATTTTTACCCAATCTCCTGCAAAAAGTAGATTATTGATCGGAGTTTGGGTTGTCGGTCGGTCTTGGTAACTGTTGGGCGGATAACCTGAAAAATTCTTTTGATTAACTAACTCTTGATGGAGCAGAGTTGCAGAAGATAAACTAGGGACAATTTCGTACAATTCTTGCTCAAAAGTCGATAATAAAACCTCTTGGGTCGGAAACTCTTTTTCTTTATAACAATAGGCGTGTAATTCCACTACACTGCCTCCTGTGCGTTCCGACCAGTCGATAAATTGCTGTTGAATGCGGTGATAGAGAGTAATGCTATCGGTCAAGGCATAACCCGAAAGAGAGGCAAAATTACTGTGTTCCCAGTCAAAATCCTTATCGAACCAAAATCTTGCCACAGCAAAGGGATCAGCGATCGCCAATTTACTAACATTTGCTTTCAGAACAGGGTCAACTTCCCCCGTCATGAGGTCAAATAAATGTTGGGTTCCAGGAACATCGGTTGCTAACACATAATAATCCGCTTTGAGAGTCACGGGTTTAGCAGAAGATTCAGGATTCGCCGCGACTAATTGAACTTGATCGGGTTGGGATTGAGCCACTTTATAGCGGGGTAAATTGCGTTTAGCGGGGCCTGAAATCACTCGACCATCGGCATCATAAACTGCTCCATGACAGGGACAAAGTAATTTTCCATCGGCTTGTTTAGCGACAGTACAACCTTGATGGGTGCAAGTTAAAGAAACTGCTTCTTTTTGATTTTCTGACGCTAGAAAAACGCGATCGCCTGCGCCGTAATAATGATTCTTTTTATCACTGATTAACGAATTCTCTGTTACCCAAAAAGGAACATTGGTTTCCGCATTTCCCTGTTGATATTTTAAAAATTTAACCTGATTTTCTTCACACGCAATTTGGCTCACCGTTGCCTCGGTAATAACCTTTCCACCGTTAGCTTCAATGGCGGCAATCATGGGTTTTACGATACTCGTTACCATGTCATCTTTTGTGCCGTTAAATGCTAAACCTTCGGGATTTCCAAAGAAGTAAAAATGAAAAAATTGCATCAATTCTCCTGCACTCAAAATATCGGGCGCATTGAGACTAGATTTAGCAAAAGGTAGAAAATAAAGGTCGTATAAACCTTGAGGAAAACCCCTAGAAACCCATTCAGTAACAGAAATACTGTCGAGTTCATTATAACTTTTGGGGATGTTAAAACCTGTAATCGCTCGAAATACCTGTAAATGGGAGATTTTAGTTAGATTAATGCCCCAGCGTAAACGATTCGGTGAAGAAATCGTTAAATCGACGATATTCCAAGGAAAGGCGGAATGACTGGGACGAAATACTTCGGGCTGATAGGTATTATCTCGAAAAACTAAGGAATAGGAACCCAAGGATTTAAAGTTATCGGTAATAGCTAATTCTTTAACTAAACTTTTGAGATTATAATACTGGGGAAAAAAGCCATGAAAACCATGTTCCATCAGGAATTCTTCATTTCCTACTTGAATTTTCCAATTGGCAATTTTACCGCCTAAATTGGGAGATTTTTCTAATAATGTGACCGCAAAACCCCGTTGACTTAATTCATAAGCACAGGCTAAACCAGCTAATCCTGCGCCCACGATCGCCACCGATTTGGATTCGTTTAATTGTTGAGGAAGAACAATTTTATCCAATTGATAAACATTGGGCTGGGGTTTACTGAGTCGGGAATATCCCAAAACTCCTCCAACGGAACCAACACCGAGCAGTTTGAGGGCTGTGCGACGAGAAACAGGGAGATTCGGGGATGGATTGGACGGTAAATTCATGCGATCGCGGTTGATAATTTATAGTATTTTGTTGTTTATTCAAGCAAATTCTAAGGGTTTAATATATTAATTCCCTACGAAAAAACAAGCTATTTCAATTGGGTATTAGTAACTTTATTAACTTTATTAACTTATTAATGTAGTATAACGATGAGCTATGATTTAGGCAACTTTAGCGAGTAAGGGCGCGGCTTTTAGCAATTTTTGAGTATATTCGTTCTGAGGATTGGTAAAAATACTTTCGGTTTCGCCAATTTCGACAATTTTTCCTTTGTTCATCACGGCAATGCGATCGCAGAAAAAACGAGCGACCCAGAGATCATGGGTAATAAATAAATAGGTCAAATTAAAAACCGATTTCAACTCTAACATCAGTTCTAAAACCTGACTTTGCACACTGGCATCCAACATACTGACGGGTTCATCACAAATCACCAATTTCGGTTTGGTAATCAAGGCCCGTGCGATCGCGACCCGTTGCTGTTGACCGCCCGAAATATCTTTGGGATAACGATCATAATAATCTTCGACAGGCGTTAACCTAACCCGTTCTAGCATGGCTTTAACTTGTTCTTTGGCTTCTTGGGGTGCGGCTAATTTATGGATAAATAACGGATCGGCAATGCTTTGGCCGATGGTCATCATGGGGTTGAGACAAGCATGGGGATCTTGAAAAATCATTTGGATCTCACGACGTTGCCCCCGCATTTCTGATTCGGATAATTGACTCAGATCAATTCCTCCAAATTCAACCTGCCCTGAAGTGGGTTTGAGTAATTGTAAAATTGTCCGAGAAAGGGTACTTTTTCCACAGCCCGATTCTCCTACTAATCCCAAATTTTCTCCTGCGTAAATTTCAAAATTAATGTCATCAACGGCCTTAATAAATTTCTTTTCTTTGATAAATAACTGCTGAATTAAATTGCCTTCCAAACTGAAGTATTGTTTGAGATTACTAATTTTTAATAAAAGCTTAATTTCACTGTCTCTTTCTATTAGTTGAATCGGCTCATTTTGATGGTGAATATGCAAAGCCGCCTCTAACAAAGATTGGGTATATTCGTGTTGGGGATTATATAAAATGGAATTAATTTCACCCATTTCCACAATTTTCCCCTGATTCATCACCGCTAGGCGATCGCAGTATTCTCCCACCATTGCCAGATCATGGGAAATCAAAATTAAACCCATGTCATCTTCAGCACAAAGACGGGTCAATTCCTGTAAAATTTCCGCCGCCACCGTCACATCTAAACTGGTCGTCGGTTCATCGGCCACAATCATTTTCGGTTTCAATAACAATGCCAGAGCCATCGCCACCCGTTGACGCATCCCACCACTAAATTCATGGGGATACTGACCCCAGCGATCGCCCGTAATTTTTACCCGTTCCAGGGTTTGCAGAGCCAATATTTTAGCTTCAGCACGGGATAATTGGGGTTGATGCGCCCTCAAAGTTTCCAAACAATGATCGCCAATGGTCATCAAGGGATCAAGGCGAGTCATGGGATCTTGAAAAACTAGAGCAACCACCTCTCCCCGAAATTTTCGCAGTTCTGCATTATTCAGATCCAAAACCGACTTTCCTTCAAAAAAAATCTCTCCCTGATGACGAGACTCTGATGGCAATAAGCGCATAATCATCCGTCCCAGGGTCGTTTTTCCACAGCCCGATTCCCCCACCAAACCCAGCTTTTCTCCCCGATCCAGCGAAAAAGAAACATTATTCACCGCCCAACTGTCGGTATGGGGGTAGGCTATGGATAAATTTTTTACAGAAAACAGGCTCTCAGTCATCGGTTATTTCGTCCTCAGTAAACGTGACCCCATCTGTATTATCGTAGAATTGTGAAAAATTAAACGGGGTTAACCTAAAAAACCGATGAAACGAAGAGATTTAATTCGCTACACAGGAGCAAGTTTACTCGCTACCCTGGGAACAATGGGAACATCTGCCCTCCGCGCAACTCTAGCCCAATCCGCTAATCAATCCCTGTCGGTGCAATGGTTAGGTCACAGTGCATTCCTCTTTTCAGGTAGCGGCATGAAAATTTTGGTCAATCCTTTTCGGACTTTAGGCTGTACGGCTGGTTATCGTTTACCCAAAGTCAACGCAGATTTAGTGCTAATTAGTAGCCAACTTTGGGACGAAGGAGCCGCAGAAGGTTTGCCTGGTAATCCTAAAGTTTTATTTGAGCCAGGAGTTTATGAAATTAATGGACTGAAAATTCAAGGAGTTGCTTCTCCCCACGATCGCGTCAGTGGAAACCGTTTTGGAACCAATGTAGCGTGGCGTTGGACTCAGGGCGGTATTCGAGTTGCCCATTTAGGAGGATCTGCTACTCCCATTTCTGATGAAGCCAGAATTCTTTTAGGTAGTCCTGATTTAGCATTAATTCCTGTTGGTGGTGGAGCTAAAATTTATACTCCAGAAGAAGCCAAACAAGCAATGTTAATGTTGAATCCAAGAATCATGATTCCGACCCAATACAAAACCGTTGCTTCTGATAAAAAGACCTGTGATTTGGCTCCTGTTAAGAGTTTTTTAAATCTGGTGGAAGGCATGAATGTGAGTTTTATTAAGGGTAACGAAACGGTTCTCAGTCGTAATAACTTACCAAAAACTGGCACATTAATTCGCGTTTTTAATGAAAAAAGTGTTTTGAAAACAGCAGAAATTTCTACTTCATCCAAAGCTTAATTAAATCATTTTTGTAGCAATTTCTTGATTAATCTTTGAACATTTGCCAAGCTAATTTTGCCGCGCCAAGCATTCCTGCATCATTCCCTAATTTGGCAACGAGAATCTCTAAATTTTCTCTAGAAGGTGATAAAGTTCTTTTCTTTAATTCTGTTAGCATTGAAGGCAAAAAAAACTTAGCACTAGCACTCAATCCACCGCCTAAAATTACTGCTTCTGGAGTCAAGATATAGACTAAATTTGCTATACCAATAGCCAATAATTTACCATAACGCTGCCAAAATGCTAAGGCTTCTAAATCTCCTTGTTCTGCGAGTTCTGCAAGTTCTTTCCCTTCTTTTCCTGTTTCTCTTCTAATAGCTTGGAGAGAGACATATTGCTCTAGCGATCCGTGATTACCACTATTACAAACAGGGCCATCAAAACTAATGCTGATTAAACCCAATTCTCCAGCTGCTCCTTGTAGTCCTGTAAATAATTCACCATTTAAGAAAATCGCTCCTCCTACACCAGTTCCAAGAGTTAATAAAATAAAATTTTGTAGGTTTTTCCCCGCTCCTAACCAAGCTTCTCCTAAACCCGCACAGTTAGCATCGTTACTTAAAATTGTGGGTAATCCTATTTCTTTTTCTACCCAATCTGCAAGAGGAATATTAACCCATTCAGGTAAGTTGATCGCGAGTTTTGCAATACGTCCTGTTGCATCAGAAGGGCCAGGTGTACCAATACCGATCGCCATGCAATCATCTGTTTTGAGTAAATAAATACCTTTAATTAAAATTTCAAAAACTGCGATCGGTAAAGCTGGTTGAGGAGTAGGCAGAGAAAGAGACTTTAAGCAAGTTCCATCTTCGAGAAATCTACCTAATTTAATCGCTGTTCCCCCTAAATCGATACCAAGCACTTGAGATTTTTTCATCTTTTGCTCCTAATTAATTTTGATTCTTCAATAATGTGTGCTGAGTTGGCAAACTGCAAAACTGAGTATATTACTATTTTGGTCTGAAAAAAGCCGATGTTCTCCAGTTTTTTGCAAATTATTTTTATTAACTAAAAGTTAAAGTTTGAGTAATGGTCAACAAAAATAGGCTTATATTATGAATTTCCTTACTCAA
>JANNLO010000258.1:0-6163 GCA_031396835.1 Snowella sp. SOY_38_metabat_116 | reverse complement strand
CCGTAACCAAGGCAGGGCGATCGCATCCCAACCCTATATTGCGTTTTTAGATGCAGATGATGGTTGGCATCCTGACAAACTTAAAATTCAGTATTCTTGGATGGAAGCTCATCCTGACGTTAGCCTTTCGGGACATCGTATTTTGGTAACAAAGCCAGAATTTGTTCCTCCCTATGACTCTATTCCCGATTCAGTTCAGTCTCATTTCGTTTCTCGGAATGAACTACTCATTTCTTGTAAAGTTCTGACTTCAAGTTGGTTATTTAAGGCATCTGATGTTCAAAATTATACTGAAATTACTCGACATTCAGAAGATTATTTGCTAATCCTGAAAACCTTATTTGATGATCGTAAAATTGTCTTTCTAGATGCACCCCTTGCTTATTTTTTTAAACCTGAATTTGCCAAAGAGGGAATGTCTGGTGATCTGTGGGCGATGGAAAAAGCTCAGCTTAAGGTCTATCAAATTATTTGGCGTTCTAACGACATTTCTACGGGAGAATTCTGTTTTTATTTGATATTGTCGATGATAAAATATTTCCGTCGAATCCTTATTGTCTGGTTAAGAACAAGCAAGTTAATTCACTTATAATCAGTAATTTTTTTGAGATAAGACCTTGCCATAAAAGTCAAAAATTCGACGGGTGACGGCAATAGAACTAAAGTCCTCACTCCTTATACGACCAGCTAGGGATAGGTGATCGCGCAAATTGTGTTCTGATAGCAAGCGATTGGCCGCATCGGAAAAAGCGATGGAATCATTAATGGCGACGGTTAGAGCTTCCTTTTCGTGACGACTGACCCAAGGGACACCGCTAGAAGCAATGTTTGTATTAATCACTGGACAACCACAGGCCATTGCTTCAACCTGTACCAAACCGAAAGCTTCACTGCGGGCATTAGAGGGAAACCAAAGAGCCGTTGCGGCATAATAAGCCCCTATCAATTCATCTTCCGTTAAATTCCCTAACCAAATAACCCTATCCTCTAAACCTAGATTTTGGACGAGGGTTTTTAATTCCTTTTCTAAAGGCCCAATCCCAATGATAATTAAAGTTCCTCGCACTTTCTGCAAGGCTTGAACGGCGATATTTAGTCCTTTATAATAAACTAATCTGCCAACGGATAACCAAATTGTCTCCCCATATTTTTCTTTTAAGGATTGGCTGAATTCGATAGAATTTTCGCTAGGTTTCTTATATTTAGAAATATCTGAAAATGAGGGGGCGTAATTTAATTTTTTACTAAAAGCTCTTAGGAATTTTGATCCTTCAATATAGTTAGATGAAGTTGCAAGAGTCAGGGAACTTTTTTGATAAATACAATATTCCAAGGGACGCACTGCAAATTTTAAAATTTTTTGTTTAATAACATCACTATGGTGAGTAATAATGAGGGGAACATCTTTCTTCACGCTCAATAAAAAAAACAACGCAAAAAGCATGGTTGGATTAGGAGTATGAAGATGAAGTATTGTATTTGGTTCTTGGATTAAATTCTGTATTTCATGAATTAATCCTCGACAGAAATCAAAGCGCATTAATGAAAAAAGACGACCGACCCTGGTAACTTTTACGCCTATATCCAATTCATGGGTCGTATGAGTTCTCACCGTTAAAGGTTCTTTATTATTTCCAAACGTATTCACACAGAGGACATGAACATCTGCTCCGAGAAAAGATTGAGTTCTAGCCAGGGTTTGAACATAACTTTCTATCCCCCCTCTATCAGGTGGATAGTACTTAGAGAGATGAACAATTCGATAATTCCTAAATTCCGAGGAGGAGTCTTGATTTAATTCACTATTTTTGATGGGGGGGGTAATCATCATAATCTCCATCTGGAAGTTTGGCAGTTAACAACACACACAATTTTAAAAGCTTCGGTTATTAGTTTAGATAGACGTTAATTTAAAAAAGTTGAAAAACTTACAAATAAAAACCAACTTTATTGTATGGATAAAGGCTTGTTGCAAGGGTTACTATTGCAATCTTAGAGATATTTAGTCAAGATTGGCAAATTTTTTTGAGGGTTTCAACAAAGGTCGGATAGGAAATGGCCGCCACTTCAGCCCGATGAATAGTTGTTTTTCCAGATGTTCTCAAAGCTGCGATCGCCAAACTCATGGCAATCCGATGATCGGTGTCACTATCAACTTCCGTTGCCGTTAAATCATATCCTCCTTGAATTTCTAATCCATCAGCAAATTCGGTAATTTTCGCCCCCATCTTGCCTAATTCCTTGGCCATGACTGCCAGACGATCGCTTTCCTTTACCCTGAGTTCTGCCGCATCCTGAATACGAGTTATTCCTTCGGCAAAAGCTGCTGCAACCGCAAGAATAGGAATCTCATCAATTAATCGTGGAATAATCTCTCCTCGAATGGTGCAAGCTTTGAGTTTACTGAATTTGACTCGCAAATCGGCCACAGGTTCCCCTGTCACTAAACGAGAATTTTCTAGGGTAATATCGGCTCCCATTAGTTCAAGAACTTCTAAAATACCTGTCCGAGTTGGATTAATTCCCACGTTTTCTATCAGTAGATCTGAGCCTGGCACAATAGAGGCAGCAACTAGCCAAAAAGCGGCTGAACTGATGTCTCCAGGCACAATAACGGTTTGTCCTTGTAATTTAGCTTGTCCAAAAATTGTTACGCTGTGAGTTTCAGGATCAATATTTAGTTTTGCACCGAAAGCCTGCAACATTCTTTCACTATGGTCGCGGGAAAGGGCGGGTTCCGTGATTGTTGTTTGGCCTTCCGTCATTAATCCAGCCAACAAAATACAGGATTTAACCTGAGCAGAAGCAATGGGAGATTGATAATGAATTGGTTTGAGAGATTGCCCTTGAATGGCTAAAGGAGCGAGATTATTTTGTTTTCTTCCCCAAATTCGCGCTCCCATTTGTTGTAATGGCTGAATCACACGAGACATGGGCCGCGATCGCAGAGAATAATCTCCACTAACCGTGAAAAATTTTCCAGCATGGGAAGCCAGCAAACCCAACATTAAACGAATGGTTGTTCCTGAATTTCCTGCGTTTAAAACATCTGTCGGTTCCTGGAGTTTTCCTAGACCAATTCCCTGAATAATCACTTTTTCGCTATTTAAAGGAGAAATATTCGCTCCCATTGCCTGAAAACAACTGGCTGTACTGCGGGGATCTTCTCCGAGCAATAAACCTTCAATACTGGTTTCTCCTTCGGCGATCGCGCCCAACATTAAAGCCCGATGGGAAATGGATTTATCTCCTGGAATACGAATTGTACCGCGTAGAAATAGTCCAGCCAAAGGAGGATTAATCGTCAAGGAGTGATGAGAAGAGTGTTGATCTAAAACAACAATAGGAGATGACATACAAGGTATTTAAAATTTTGTTTAAATATTGCTTTAAGCAAGTTACCACAAAAACAGACTTGATATTTGATTGAACTGCATAAAAACAATTGATAGCGATTTTTTAATGATCTTATGATTCAGTGCAAAAATGATAACGACTCAATCTTTTTAGCGATAGTTGCTATAATCGACTTGTTGTCAAACTTGTTTATTTCCTTTTATTAAGAAGATTTTTGGAGAATATTTATGAAAAATCAATTGAAAACTATTGGACGTGCTGGATTGTTTTGCTTGGGTATTTTGACTATTTCTCCGTTTTTTTTAGGAAGTAAAACTCTTTTACAAGCGCAAATGGTTCCCCGCGTTCAACCTTCGACTAGCTCTTCTGGCATGGGAAAAATGGGGATGATGGATGACAAACATTTTATGATGATGATGATTCCTCACCATGAAGGCGCGATCGCAATGGCAGACTTAGCATTAACCCGCGCTCAACATCCCGAAATTAAGCAACTTGCTAAAAATATTAAAACTAGCCAAAACTCAGAAATTAAACAAATGCGGACTTGGTATAAAAAATGGTATGGAACCAGTGTTCCCAAGATGGATAAAAATATGGGCAATATGGGCATGATGCACAGTAATAACAAAATGATGTCTGGCATGAATAGTGATCTTACGGCGTTGCGCAATGCCAAAAATTTCGATCAAGCTTTTATTCAAGAAATGATTCCCCATCATCAAATGGCTGTGACTATGGCTAAAGATCTGATTCCCAACAGTAAACACCCTGAAATGAAAAAACTTGCCCAGGAAATTATTCAAGCGCAAAATAAAGAAATCAATGAAATGAAAACTTGGCAAAAAAAATGGTATCCCACGAAATCTAAATAATTTTAAGAAAATTTAATTTATCTTGCTAACTTATTGGGAATGCCTTCACAGCCACCAGGAATGGTTTTGCGGGTATTTTCTCCTCCCCAAGCACAACAATAATAACGCTGTTCTTCGCTCATATTTTTTACACCTCTTAAATTAGTATTTTCAATCACTGTACCTGTTTGTTCTCCTGTTTCATAATTGGGTGAATGAGCTTGGTTTTGAAGGACTGCTACGCGATCGCGGGGACTAGCTGTTTCCACTGAGCCATAGAATAAACGAGTTCCTTTAAGATCAGCATTTTCTAGATTTGCTTCGTAGAGAACTGTTCGAGAAAGATTGGTTTTGACTAAATCGGTATAGTACAAATTTGCTCGAATTAAGTAAATCTCACTGAGATCAACCCAACGCAAATCTTGTCCTGAGAGGTCGGCAGCAACTAACATCACGCCTAAACTAATAACCCTAATTCCTCGGCTGCGGTCTTCTTCATATCCTCCCAAACCATCAAAAATAGGTCGGCCTAAATAGTGATCGCGTCGAATGGGACTAAGAAGTTTGGCTTGGGATAAAAATCGCAAAATTTTAGCTTTTCCACTAGAGTCAACGCTTGCCAGAATAGCAGAAGTTCTTCCTTCCGCAAAAGCCCGTTCTTGGGGCCAATCTTCGAGCATTCCTTCTTGATTTAAGGCTAGATCAGAAATTCCTTGAAAATACGCATCAATGGTTTGTTGTTGGGTAATGCGGTTTTGTTGAATGGTTAAATCTTTAGAAATAACGTATTGTTGCCAAGCAATATAAACAGCCAAAATCGCGATCATAATTTGTCCTAATGCTCCCACCCATTCAGCCCAGGAGCCAAATTCGTCGTATTTAAATGTGTTCAACCATCCACTGATCGCGTCATAAAATCCGATATATTTTGCTAGCACTGCGATCGCCAAAATTAAACTAACTGCTCCAATTAGCGATCGCCGTTCTTGAATGGTTAAATAACGTAAAATCCAACTTTTAAAAGCTGGTAACATCACCTGAATTGACAGCATTAAAGTGATGATTGCCGCCGTAAAACCTAACCAAGCAAATTTAAAAATTAGACCCACGAACATTAAACCAAGAGTTGTTAATAATAACCAAGGTTCGGCAGGTTCAATTGTTTTATTAAAAAAAGATGGTTGGAGCGATCGCGCTGGAATTGGAATCGGAAAGGTTTCAGTTAACTGGGGTTGAGTATTATTGGAATTATTGGTGCGGTCACGTTCTGGAGCAGTCGAGTTGTTTGGGGAATCGGGTTCAAGAGTCATGCTTAATTATTTTAATGATTATTTAATAAAGCTATTTTTAATCCCTGTTTTTGGTTTCCAGTTTTTATTTTTTACTATTTACTATTTCAGTGAAGTTGATGATTTATCATATTTTTCTCTGCTATTTATATTACGAGATCTTTTACAAAAGTTTTAAAATTATTAATCTAGAAAAGAAATTTTAATTAACAATTAGAATCTTTTTTCTAGATATTTTTGTTGGATTTTATTTTAACCAATGCCCAAATTCTACTAAAAAGCGATCGCCAATAATAGCTTCTCGAATACGTTGGGTAAAACGAACTAACTCGGTAATATTGTGCAGTGATAATAAAATATAACCGAGCATTTCCCGCGATCGCACTAAATGATTGAGATAGGCACGACTAAAAGTTTGGCAAGTATAACAAGGACAAGTTTCATCTAAAGGACGAAAATCTTCTCGAAAAGGAGCATTTTTCAGATTCCAGCGTTCTCCTTGCACCAAAGCCGTTCCATGCCTGCCAAAACGAGTGGGAATGACACAATCAAATAAATCAATGCCCGATGCGATCGCGATCGCCATTTCTCGATAAGTTCCAACTCCCATCAAATAACGAGGTTTATGAGCTGGTAATAAAGGCGCGGTGGCACGGACAATTT
>JANNLO010000249.1:0-2996 GCA_031396835.1 Snowella sp. SOY_38_metabat_116 | reverse complement strand
CAGCCCCAATCAGGTAAGCCTCTCTCAGATCAGCCCCAATCAGGTAAGCCTCTCTTAGATCAGCCTCTCTCAGATCAGCCTCTCTCAGATCAGCCCCAATCAGGTAAGCCTCTCTCAGATCAGCACCTCTCAGGTCAGCACCTCTCAGGTCATCTTGCCGCTTTTTTAAAAATAATGAAGAAAAAGGGTCTTCTTGGGATATGTAAGTTAAATTCCACCAAAAAATCTGAAGACTGGTAATCGCAAGAAAAGAGCAAATTAACAGAATTAGAGGATTGCTAGTTTGAAAGAGTTGATTACTACTTAGAACAGTTAAGCAAAAACTAAGAGTTGCCAAACAAAAACGGCCTAACTTATAACTTTTCTGATTACTGAATCGGAATAAACTGTAAATATATCTTTCTAACTTATAACTTTTCTGACTACTGTAAATATATCTTTTTTTGATTTTTTGTTTTAGAAAAATTAAGCAGACTAAAACAGTAAGGGAAAGTCCTCCAGACAAGAGTAGTAAATAATCCGTTAAAGTAAAAGTCATTGGTCATCCTCCTTGCTCTCTTTTGCTAAGGCTTCAAGCACAATTTTGATCAAAGAAATAGACTTTTGCCCCGTCAACAAAGCTAAACCAATACCAACGAGGGTGAAGGGAGTAAAAGGAGGCGTTAGAGAAATCGTTAACAGCCCAGGTAAGATGATTTGTATTCCTCCAACGGCTAATGCACCAATTCCCACTGTTTTTGTCGTAAAGAATCCAATCCAGTCATTGGCCGCCTGTAGTTGTTCTTGCCGTTCAATGCGATTAAGTCGAGTTCTGGCCTTGGCTTCTAAAAGTAGTTCACTCGCAGACTTCTCATGTACAGAAGAAGAGATGATCGCGCTCGTCTGAGGGATCTGAGAAAGAAATTTTGGTAAACTCTGATTAGAGACATCAAAAAGAGCCTCTTGTCCAAAATCCGTCGAACTGGCTTGTTTCCCGTTATCGTTGGCAGAAAGGGAAAAACTATCAGGAGGGGAGTCGTTGGCAGGAGATGATAGTTTATTTTCTTCCTCTGGCATCATGGGCTTGTTTAGGAAAGATAATCACATTATTCAGAAAAAGACAATATTTGACAAGAGGATCATGCGAGAAGTTGACAGAGATGAGCATTTTTGAGCTTATCTTAATTACAATTTTATTATTATTGAGTCAATTATCCCTACTAAAATGACGAAAATAACTCTATCCGAACTTCTCGAAACAATTCAAAATTTCCTTAACCAAGCTCAAACTACTGGCGAAATTTTGACCATCACTCAAAATGGTATTCCCTTTGCGACTATTTCCCCTATCAAAAAAAGTAAACGAGCCGTCTTTGGTGCAATGAAAAACACAGGTAAAATTGTGGGAGATATTGTTGAACAGATAACTTCCTGAAAATTTTAAGTTAAATGCGATAACGAGAAATATGCACATCATCACCAGAAAACGCTTAAACCAATTCGCAGAAGAACATCCCGATATTAAAACGGCTTTAGCTAAATGGTATCAAGAAATGAAAAAAGAAGACTTTAATTCTATCTCTGAATTACGTCAAATATTTCCTACGGCTGACAAAGTTGGCAAATTAACTGTTTTTAATATCGGTGGTAATAAAGTTAGATTGATTGCGGCGATACACTATAATCGAAAAAAAGTTTATATTCGTGCAATTTTAACCCATATCCAATACGATCAAAATACCTGGCAAGAATAATTATGCAAACTTTAGACATTGCGAAAACCCAACAAAATTGGTTAAACCTAACCGATACTTTATTTGTTCCTCACACAGAAGAGCAGTACAATAAACTCGTTAAATGTTTAGATAAATTAATTGATGAAGTCGGAGAAAATGAGAGCCATCCTCTAGCATCTCTGATGGAGATTATCGGTATTTTAATAGAAAAGTATGAAAATAATCACGTTCCTGAATTATAGCGATCGCCGCCTCTATTACTCAATTAAAACGACTCTACCCTGGAATCCTTAGACTGAAAATTGTAGTGTAGAAGTATAGACGCGATCGCAAGTTTTTCCATTCTTGAACAGATTTATTAAGAATCCCAGACGAAAAATCGTGAAATCCCCCAAAGCAAGTTACCCTATAGGGGAATTAATCTTGCCAACTACCCAAATTAGAAATTATGACAAAACGAACTTTTGGTGTTATCGGGCTGGCCGTTATGGGAGAAAACCTAGCCCTGAATGTGGAAAGTCGGGGTTTTCCCATTGCCGTTTATAACCGTACTCCCGACAAAACCGAAAAATTCATGGCGACTCGCGCCCAAGGCAAAGATGTTAAAGCGGCTTATAGTCTTGAAGAATTTGTACAAACCCTAGAGCGACCCCGCAAAATCTTGGTCATGGTCAAAGCAGGCAGCCCCGTTGATGCGGTCATTGCCCAACTCAGACCTCTACTTGAAGAAGGAGACATGATCATTGATGGCGGAAACTCTCTCTATAAAGACACGGAACGCCGCACCCAAGACTTAGAATCCACTGGTTTAGGATTTGTTGGCATGGGAGTCAGTGGCGGAGAAGAAGGCGCATTAAAAGGCCCCAGCTTAATGCCTGGCGGAACTAAAGCTGCCTATCATGAACTTGAACCCATTTTAGTTAAAATTGCGGCTCAGGTAGATGATGGCCCCTGCGTAACTTATGTTGGCCCAGGTGGTGCGGGTCATTACGTCAAAATGGTTCATAACGGCATTGAATACGGCGATATGCAGTTGATTGCAGAAGCCTATGATGTATTGAAAAATGGTTTAGGACTCAACGATGAAAGATTGCATTCTGTTTTTTCGGAATGGAATAAAACCGATGAGTTAAATTCCTTTTTAATCGAAATTACTGCTGATATTTTTGGTTATATTGACCCGCAAACTCAACAACACCTAATTGATCTGATTGTGGATGCTGCGGGGCAAAAAGGAACAGGACGCTGGACAATCATGAGTTCCCTAGAATTAGGAGTTCC
>JANNLO010000220.1:0-8904 GCA_031396835.1 Snowella sp. SOY_38_metabat_116 | reverse complement strand
ATTCTCATTTTAAAACATTTGTACTATAAAAACTTGTCAAATTTACCAATACAGTTAAACAGGTCAACGATAGAATAAGGGTTTCAGGCATTGTAAAGCGATAGATTCATGAGAATCATTCTCATAATGAGAATTGCTGCTGAGTATGCCATAATCTCATTCAAGCCTATTTTTAGATCTATGGGGTGATGACCAAAAAAGTTTTGAATTCTTCTGCTTTGGTTGATGTCAACTTCCCATTTTGTCGATAAGCTTAGCGTAAGTTTTTCCTTTATCCTTTTTTTATCCCAGCGAATGTCTTCTGTTGCCCTTGAACTGTTCTTGATTCTGTTGCTGATTATTGCTAACGGTGTCTTCTCTGGTTCGGAAATTGCGATTGTTTCATCCCGTAAAGTCCGTTTAGAACAATTAGTCAAACAGAAAAACAAGAATGCTCGATTAGCCCTTAAATTAGCGACCTCTCCGAATGACTTTCTCTCGGCAGCTCAAATTGGAATCACTCTGATTGGTATTTTGAGTGGTGCGGTGGGGGGTGCGACGGTGGCCAAACGCTTTGGAGAAACACTAGATCAAATTCCCTTGCTGGCTCCCTATAGT
Organism: Snowella sp. SOY_38_metabat_116; assembly: GCA_031396835.1. Classification (GTDB taxonomy): domain Bacteria; phylum Cyanobacteriota; class Cyanobacteriia; order Cyanobacteriales; family Microcystaceae; genus Snowella. Next base: position 8,307 of record JANNLO010000220.1, on the reverse strand, counting down.
GAACCCTTGAGTTTTACGTTGGTTGTTACTTTTATCACCTATTTGTCGCTGGTGGTCGGGGAATTGGTTCCTAAACGTATTGCCCTTAGTCATCCTGAGAAATTAGCCTGTACGGTTGCTCCTTGGATGAATGGATTAGCAAAGTTAACTTCTCCTGTTGTCCGCTTGTTGGGTGTTTCGACGGATGCGATGTTAAAGTTGCTCGGTGTCACGAATTCGGGAGATTCTCCGATTACGGAAGAAGAAATTCGCGTATTAATTGAGCAGGGAACCCAGGCGGGCATGATTGAGGAAGCGGAACAGGATATGGTGGAACGGGTTTTTCGGTTAGGCGATCGCCCGATTAAAACTTTGATGACTCCTCGAACGTCGATCGTTTGGTTGGATATTGATTCAACTTGGGAAGAAAATCAACGGGAAATTCTAGAAACGCCCTATTCTCGCTTTCCAGTGGGTCAAGATACCTTGGATAATTGTTTGGGTTTTGTTCGGGTTAAAGATATTTTAAATACCCATTTAGCGGAAACCAAAGTTGACTTACAAAAATTAGCGCAACCACCTTTATTTATTGCCGAAAGTACTCGTTCTCTTAATGTTTTAGAAATGTTTCGTCAGTCGGGAACCCATATTGCGCTGATTACTGATGAATATGGCGGCATTGAAGGACTGGTAACACTTAATGATTTAATCGAAGCAATCGTTGGCAATATTCCCAATGAAGATGATATAGAAGAACCCCAAATGATCCAACGGGATGATGGTTCTTGGTTATTAGATGGTTTACTTTCTATTGATGAATTTAAGGAACTATTTGAAATAGAAATATTGCCCAATGAAGAGGAGAGTAGCTATCATACTTTGGGTGGTTTTATTATTGAATCTCTTGGCAAAATTCCCCGTTCGGGCGAACATTTTAATGCGTTAAATTTACGGTTAGAAGTGGTGGATATGGATGGGATCAGGATTGATAAAGTTTTAGTGGATTTTTTATCGCCTGAAGAAATCGCTGCCAATAATCAAGACGAAGAAGTTTCTGAGATTTAGCAACTGACTCCTCTCTAACCTATAATCACTCTTAAATATCATCAGGACATAAAATATGCGGATTTTGTTTGTTGCGGCGGAAGTGGCTCCTCTTGCTAAAGCGGGTGGAATGGGAGATGTGGTTGGAGCTTTGCCCAAGGTACTGCGTCAACTGGGGTACGATGTCCGCATTTTTATGCCCTACTATGGCTTTTTGGCGGATAAGACCGAAATTCCTGAAAAACCAATTTGGAAGGGATCAGCCATGTTTCAGGACTTTGCTGTTTATGAAACCGTCGTTCCTAAAACGGATATTCCCCTTTATTTGTTTAATCATCCCGTATTTAATCCCCGTCGCATTTATCAAGGAGAAGATGAAGAATGGAGATTTACTTTTTTTGCGAATGGTGCGGCAGAATTTGCATGGAATTATTGGAAACCTGATGTTATTCATTGTCACGATTGGCATACGGGCATGATTCCTGTGTGGATGCACCAATCTCCTGAAATTGCCACTGTTTTTACCATTCATAATTTGGCTTATCAAGGCCCTAGTCGAGTGGTATTAGAAAAAATGACCTGGTGTCCTTGGTATATGCAGGGAGATAATGCGATGGCGGCGGCAATCCAATTTGCTAATCGGGTGACAACGGTTTCTCCGACTTATGCTCAACAAATTCAAACACCTGCCTATGGGGAAAAATTGGAAGGACTCCTTTCCTATGTCAGCCAAAATTTAGTGGGTATTATTAATGGTATTGATAACGAAAGTTATGACCCCGCCAGCGATCGCTTTATCACCCAAAATTTTACGGCTGAGACTCTAGATAAACGAATTCTTAATAAGATTGCGCTCCAAGAAGAAGCTGGTTTAGAAGTTAACCGTAATGCCCTATTAATGGGAATGGTAACTCGCTTAGTCGAGCAAAAAGGGATTGATTTATTAATCCAAATTTTGGATCGTTTTATGGCCTACACCGATGCTCAATTAATTGTTCTTGGAACAGGCGATCGTTATTATGAAACCCAACTTTGGCAAATGGCATCTCGTTTTCCAGGTCGGATGTCGGTGCAACTTCTCCACAGTGAATCTCTCTCTCGTCGGATTTATGCGGGCTGTGATGTCTTTTTAATGCCGTCTCGCTTTGAACCTTGTGGCATCAGTCAAATGATAGCTATGCGCTATGGCTGTGTTCCCTTAGTTAGAAGAACAGGTGGCTTAGTGGATACCGTACCTTTCTATGATCCCGTCAATGAAGCAGGAACAGGTTATTGTTTTGACCGTTATGAACCGCTAGATTTCTTTACAGCAATGGTAAGAACTTGGGAAGGTTTTCGCTATAAAGACTATTGGCAAAAACTACAACAACGGGGCATGAAAACAGATTTTAGTTGGTATCGTTCCGCCGTCGAATATATCAAAATTTATAAAGAAATTAAGGGTCAACCTGCTGAATTAAACAAAGAAGAATCTGAAAAATTTCAAGCTCTAACATCTTCATAATTATCAATAAATTCTTGATAAATAAATTCTGGCAATGGCTTAATTAGTCGTATGTCAGTTTTTTTTGGAAGTTGTACTTAGTGATAACTTAAAATAAATTAAAGACTAATTATTTCATTTAAATTTAAAGCTCATACCGAATGCGATCGCAATTATTATTTAACATCAGAAATAGGGCCTAAATACTTACTTAAATAGGGAGAAAAAATTTCATAAATTAGAGTTAAAGGTTTACGATCATGCCAAAAAAGATAATGTCTTCCCCAAAAAGGGCCTTTCTCATTAAATGCAGTTTCTAAAGCTGGAGAATGACCATAATAAAGTCCTTGAACATCTCGATAAAGTTCTGTATGCAAATGAGAAAGACTATCCCAAATTGGTAAATTGCGATTTTGCAAATACTCATCCACATGGCTCCCGTCCCACCAAGAAACGGCATAAGCAAGTCGCTGTCCTGAATTTGTTCGCAACCAAACCTGTCGCCGCAACCAAGGCTGGGGAACTGCTGCAATCTGCAATGGCGCGCCATCATCCAAAGTGCCGATTAAAGACATATCAATCACATCAACACAGGTTTTTTCTCCTGTTAGTAGTTGTAAATGACGGGTTGGCGAACCATCCCCCAGAATCAATATTTGCCATGCGGGCGAAAGTTGAGTATGGGGCAATCCTTGTTGGACAGTCTTTTCGTCTCCTTGCCAAAGAAGATCCAAAGAATGCCAAGGTTCAGCAACAGATGTCGGGAATGAAGATTTCAAACGCTTAATTTATAAGGATCTTTACAAAACTTAATTATTTGCTTATGACCCATGATAACAAATTTTCGTTACCAAACAAGAAAACTTAGAAACGCGATCGCTCAACCTTGACATTGAACTAGCATTTTTTCCAATTGCTTAACCGAAGCGCGGGGAGAAAGACGAGGAATAAGCTTATCGCCATCATCAAGACGTTGAAAAAGCACAGGAATTTCAAATTGATAAAGATTAAACCAATCCTCACAACTATTAATATCCCGTATTTCAATCTCTAAAACCAAAGATTGCACTTGTTGTAATTTCTCATAAAGTCCTTCACATAAATGACATCCTGGTTTGCTATAGAGAATTAATTGCATTTCTAATTATTAGTTATTAGCTAATCAATTTTATTCTGGAAAACGGACAATATCATCATCCCCTAAATATTCTCCATTTTGAACCTCAATCATCACCAAGTCAATCACGCCAGGATTCTCAACACGGTGCGGTGTATTCATCGGAACGTAAGTAGATTCTTTTTGTTTAAGCAGTTTTTCTATGCCATTACAAATAACTTTCGCCGTTCCCGAAACCACAACCCAATGTTCACTGCGATGATAGTGCATTTGGGTACTCATATGCTGACCAGGTTTAACCACAATGCGATTAATGCGGTAGCGATTTCCTTCTTCCAAAACAGTTACAGTTCCCCAAGGTGGAGTACGAGTTTGATGAAGATCAGAGCTTAACATTTCTTCTGAATTGCTAGAGAGTTCGAGGCTGAGCGAATCGTTCATGGCTATTTCTCCAAATAATGATAACTATCTTATACTTATAACTTCTCTGCTTCATAGGTATAAAAATTTTGCATCACTCCAATCGTTTGAAATTGGTAACTAGGAACAGGAGAAGGCAAAGATAATTCAGTTTCATAAATACTAAAGATTAAAAAATTTTGTCGGGTAGTCGTGTTAGCAATTATTTTTTTAATTTGTGGACGTCCCGTATCCACAAGGGTTTTACAATAACTTTGCACAACTCCCCCCAAAACAGCAGGAGCTTGAGGACAAACCCGATCCTTAAGATAAAAAGACAGTGCTTCCGTCGCATACACCTCATAATCTTGCTTACAGGGATTAGTAATTACCATCAAAATCCCACCGCTCATCATTAATAAGCTTCCTAACATCATTACAAACCGTAATGCTTTCATTGAACTCGCTCACTCACCACATATCACTAAATATTACTGAATATTATTAAAATTTTAAATAAATAAGAGTTTTTTTTAAGATTGGCTGTAAAAAAAAAGTCAACTGACAACATCGTTATGCTATACTAAATTCTAGTTTAACGGCGAGCGTAGCCAAGTGGTTAAGGCAGAGGCTTGTGGTGCCTCCATGCGTGGGTTCGATCCCCATCGTTCGCCCTCAATAATTTACACATGGTTTTTTCTCTGTTTCTTGAGAGTTGTTCTAGCTTAAGAAGCTTTGGAATCCATTTTTCATAGCCATATATTTATCAATTTTATCAATTATTTGGACTTACGCAAACGACCATAATTGTTTACACTAAGTCCATAGTAAAAGTGCTTAAGAGCGAGAAGACTGTCAGCCATGTCCCAGAAACCTATTGTCATAGCTCCTTCCATTTTGTCGGCTGATTTTAGTCGCTTAGGAGCAGAAATTGAAGCAGTTGATAAAGCGGGAGCCGATTGGATTCATGTTGATGTCATGGACGGAAGATTTGTCCCCAATATCACCATTGGCCCGTTAATTGTGAGTGCGATTCGTCCTTATACTAAAAAACCTTTGGATGTTCATTTAATGATTGTTGAACCAGAGAGGTATGTCGCTGATTTTGCCAAAGCAGGAGCCGATATTATTTCTGTTCACGCTGAACATAATGCTTCTCCCCACTTGCACCGTACCCTCTGCCAAATTCGGGAATTGGGTAAAAAAGCAGGAGTTGTCTTAAATCCTTCAACCCCATTAGATTTAATTGATTATGTGTTACATCTATGTGATCTCGTTCTGATTATGAGCGTTAACCCTGGCTTTGGTGGACAAAGTTTTATTCCTGAAGTGGTTCCCAAAATTCAAAAACTACGTCGGATGTGTGATGAACGGGGACTTGATCCTTGGATTGAAGTTGATGGCGGACTGAAGCCCAATAATACTTGGCAAGTTCTGGAAGCAGGTGCTAATGCGATCGTTGCTGGTTCGGCCGTCTTTAATGCACCAGATTATGCTTTAGCAGTTGAAGGCGTTCGCAACAGTAAACGTCCTGAACCTCAGTTAATATCTGTTTAATTTGTAATTTTTGGATGATTTAAGGGCTATCTTTGACTGGATTGTCCTTTTTTATTTGTAAGAAACCAATTTACTGCTTTTTTCTTTCTCCCAATTCTTAGATACACTTGTATTAAGCAAGATCTAATTTTTTTTGTTCCAAGTCTAATCAATGTGTTAATATAGAGGCTGAGAAATAAAAGAACGGTGACAAGATTTGTGTTCAGATACGTTTACAGTATTGACAGGCTTCTCCCGACATCTAAACTCTCTCCAAACTGACGATTAAGGAGAAAACCCCATGTCAATTTTTGTTGGAAACCTTTCCTACGATATTTCCGAAAAAGACCTTACAGAAGTTTTTGCTGAGTATGGCAACGTTAAACGAGTCTATTTTCCTACCGACCGTGAAACAGGCAAAAAACGCGGATTTGCATTCGTTGAAATGGATTCCGTAGCCCAAGAAGAAAAAGCGATCGAAACCCTCGATGGTGCTGAGTGGATGGGTCGTGAAATGAAAGTCAACAAAGCTAAAGAACGCGAAGAACGCGGCTCCTTTGGTGGTGGTGGCGGTGGTGGTAATCGTGGTGGTGGCGGCGGTGGCGGCGGCGGTCGCAATCGCTACTAAGCTTGACCAATCAACATCTTGTAGTATTTTTCAGAGCGATCTAAATTTTTAACTACTAGACTTAGTGAATAGAAAGCCGTTCTTTTTCCATGGAGATTAAGGACGGTTTTTGTTGTCCTAGCAAATCATAAAGAAAGCACATTCTAAAACTATGACTCGGATTGCCATTATTGGTGCGGGTGTTGTGGGAGCCGCGATCGCCTACGAACTAAGTTTAATTAAGGGTTTGGAAATCACGTTACTAGATGAGAGAGAACCAACTTCTGGGTCAACAGGCGCGGCGTTGGGGGTATTAATGGGAGTTACTAGCAAAAGAGGTTGGACTATACGGAAAGCGAGTTTAGAACGCTATGAAACTTTAATTCCTGAATTAGAATCTCGGACTGGCAATGTTATTCCTTATAATCGTCAAGGCCTTGTTTTATTGCAATTAACGCAAGAAGAGACAAAAAAGTGGGATAAAATGCAAAAGCATCGTCAACCCCAGGGTTATAACTTGGAAAGATGGAATTTAGACCAATTAACCCAATACTGCCCTCATGTTGCTCCAGAAAACATCGTTGCGGCCATTTATTCTCCTCAAGATCGGCAAGTTAATCCGACTATTTTGACTCATTCTTTAATTGCGGCGGCTAGTCTGATTGGTCTCAAATGTCAGTTTGGCAAAAGTTTAGAGCTATTTTCTAGCCCATCTTCTTTAAATCAAGATAAAGCTCATTTGAATTGGATTCAAACTTCTCAGGGATCTTTTGCGATTGATTATGTTGTAATTACTGCTGGAATTGGTTCTGCACAAGTTACGCAATCCTTGAAGCAAGCTGTAGATATTCGACCAGTTTTGGGACAGGCGTTACATCTTCAACTCGCTCAGCCATTAGGAAATCCAGATTTTCAACCAGTTGTTACTGGAAATGATATTCAGATTGTTCCGTTGGGTGCAGGAGAATATTGGATTGGAGCTACTGTTGAATTTCCTTCAGAAAAAGGTGAGATGAGGGAAGATGCTAATTTACTGGAAATGGTTCGTCAACAAGCTATTACCTTTTGTCCTGAACTTGCTCAAGCTAAAGTTATTCGTTCTTGGTCAGGGAAACGTCCTCGTCCTGAGGCAGAATCAGCACCAATCATCCGTGAATTGCAGGGCTATGACAATGTTTTATTAGCAACGGGTCACTTTTCTAATGGTGTATTATTAGCTCCAGGAACTGCTTTAATTATTAAGGATAAATTACTTTCTTTAATTTCTTAATTTATTTTTATGATTTTATAGTTCTAGTTTTCAAAATTGATTTTAAAAAGCTTATTAACAAATTTTTTACCAATTTTTTTAAATTCATGCGGAATAAAACCAGAGAGAATTTTATGAAAAGATTTTTTAAACACTTCTGAACTTAATCTAAGAAGCTAAATTTCATTGAATTTCGAGTCTAGACCTAATGTCTTTAGAAAGATAGTTTGATTCATTTTACCTAAATTTTCTCAATTTATTAATTCTGAAATTTTTACTGGCAGAATTGTTCAGATTGCAACACTCTATTGTTCAATGATTGAGTTTAAATACGGAGAGGGGGGGATTCGAACCCCCGTTAAGTTTCCCTAAAACAGATTTCGAGTCTGCCGCATTCAACCGCTCTGCCACCTCTCCAGCGAACATTTTACCTATTTTACTCTAAGATGGCAACCTCTAGGATGGTCTTTTTGCTAAGGCTAAATATAATGCTATTTAATTGCGGGAAGCTTATAAGATTTTTGAGGAAATTAAGAATTAGATCTTTAGTAATTAATCAGTTGCGTGAACATTGATTAAAACTAACTAGAGCTAATGCTATTTTTATTAAGAAATACATTTTTGCTTTTTTAAAAACTCATATTTGTTATGCTCCATTTGTTAAATTTTATTTTTATATTGAAACTAGAACATCGAAGATCCTAGCTTTACAAAGAATAAAAATAACCAAGGTAAAAAGTTATATTTTTGTGTTCATTTATTTAAAGTAAATTGTTCGCTTTCAATTGTAAATAACGTTTAACTAATTGATCACTCATCAGATCGGCTGGCGTGTCTAATACCAAAACTCCTTGTTGTTTGAGACGAGCAAAAACGGTTTGGCGTTGGGCAAT
>JANNLO010000192.1:0-7594 GCA_031396835.1 Snowella sp. SOY_38_metabat_116 | reverse complement strand
GACGCGACCGCGTTGGCGATCGCCTTGAACCGCATCTATACGCCCATTTTGCGCCAACAGGTTTCGGAAATTACTGACTTTTTCCTGCCAATGGAAGCCCTGAGTTATAAGGCCGCCATTATTTCTATTGATAAAGCCTATCCAGGTCAAGCCAAACGAGCGGCTCTGGCTTTTTGGAGTGCCTTACCCCAATTTACCTATACGAAATTTGTGATTGTGGTTGATAAATCGATTAATATCCGCGATCCTCGTCAAGTGGTCTGGGCGATCAGTTCTAAGGTTGATCCTGTCCGCGATGTCTTTATTTTGCCTGAAACGCCCTTTGATACCTTGGATTTTGCCAGCGAAAAAATTGGTTTAGGCGGACGAATGGGTATTGATGCAACCACGAAAATTCCCCCTGAAACCGATCATGAATGGGGTGCAGTTTTAGAATCCGATCCTGATACGGCAGAAAAAGTGACTCAACGTTGGCAAGAATACGGTTTAGGCGATCTTAATTTAACTGAGGTGAATCCTAATTTATTTGGTTATGATGTTTAGCAAAATTCACTAAAAAGATAAACTAATAAGTAATCATTCTGATGATATTAAGCCGTTTTTAAGTTCAGCAAAAAATGAATAAAAATGTTTTGACCCGCAATCACGTCAAGATTTTTGGACAAGGCTCTCAGACTATACTTTTTGCTCATGGTTTTGGCTGTGACCAAAATATGTGGCGTTTTATTACTCCAGCTTTTGAAAAAAATTATCGACTTATTTTATTTGATTATGTCGGTTCAGGAAAATCGGATCTTAGTGCCTACAAACCTGAAAGATACGGAAATCTTCAAGGTTATGTTCAAGATATTCTTGATATTTGTGAAGAATTAAGTTTAGAAAATATTATTTTTGTCGGACATTCAGTCAGTGCCATGAGTGGTATTTTAACTGCGATTCAATCCCCTGATTTTTTTAGAAATCTGATTCTGATTAGTCCTTCTCCCCGCTACATTAATGATCCACCCGATTATATTGGTGGCTTTGAACGACAAGATATTGAAGATTTGCTGGATATTATGGAAAAAAATTACATGGGTTGGGCTAGTTTTTTGGCTCCTATGGTAATGAAAAATGAAGATCAACCCGAACTGACCCAAGAATTAGAAGCCAGTTTTTGTTCAACTGATCCCGATATTGCTAACCGTTTTGCTAAAGTTACTTTTTATTCTGACAACCGTAGTGATTTGCCGAAAGTCACGATTCCTTCCTTAATTTTGCAATGTGCAGAAGACAGTATTGCGCCCGTAGAAGTTGGGAATTATCTACATCATCATTTACCTAAAAGTACACTTAAATTGATGAAAGCAACAGGACACTGTCCCCACATGAGTCATCCTCAAGAAACTATTGCCTTAATCCAAGAATATTTAGAAAAGATGAATTTTGAAGATGAGCGTTAAATAGCAAAAAATAGTTTCGATTTTGTTTTTTGTAAACTACAAATAATTGAGAAAATGAAGTAATCTTAAAATCTAGTTTTGCCTGATAAAAATGGGATAACTCACGGTGAATGACTCTCTAAACGAGCTACTGGATAATGCTCCCTGTGGATTTTTTTCTTTCACCGACGATGGTTCGATTGTGATTATGAATCAAACACTTTTGGAATTGTTGGGATATGAACTAGGAGAATTAACAGAGCAACCAATTAAGTCTATTTTGCCGATCGCGAGCCAAATTTTCTATCAAACCCATTTTTTTCCTTTGTTGAAAATGCAAGGAAAAGCGAAAGAAATTTATTTTTCTTTAAAGTCAAAACAGGGAGTTTCGATTCCCATGCTGATTAATGCAGTACGTCGAGAAAAAGCTGATTATTTTGTTAATGACTGTGTTGTTATTCCTATTCATCAAAGAATTCAATATGAAGATGAACTTCTTCAGGCTAAAAAAATAGCAGAAGCTGCCCTTAATGCCCAAAAAGAAGCCGAAAAAGCTCTCAGACAAGAATATCAAAGATCAGTTTTACTAGCAGAAATTACTCAACAAATTCGTAAATCTCTAGATTTATCTGAAATTTTTAGCGTGTCTTCCCAAGAAATTCGTCGATTTTTGCAGTCTGATCGCGTGGGCATTTATCAATTTCATGCAGACTCTAATTTTGAAAGTGGTGAGTTTGTTGCTGAATCCGTTGGCGAAGGATTTGACTCTCTGATGAAAATTAAAATTGACGATCATTGCTTTGGCGAACGCTACGCAACCGATTATCAACACGGAAAAATCCAAGCATTGGAAGATATTGATAAAGTCGAATTAGCGAAATGCTATCGAGATATTTTGGTTCAATTCCAGATTCGAGCAAACTTGATTGTGCCATTACTTGCAAATGAAAAATCTTGGGGATTATTATGTATTCATCAATGTTCTGCTCCTCGAATTTGGCAAACATTTGAAATTGATCTAGTGAAACAAATTGCCGATCAACTCGCGATCGCCATTCAGCAAGCAGATCTTTTCCAAAAATTACAACAAGAATTAGTGGAACGCCAACAGGCTCAAACCCTTTTAATAGAAACTAACGCAGATTTAGCGGATGCAACTCGCCGTCTCGAAAAGTTAGTTAATACGGATGCACTAACTCAAATCGCCAACCGACGCTGTTTTGATGAAAAATTAGCTCAGAAATGGTTATGCCTACGCCGAGAACAACAAAATCTCTCTTTATTACTATTTGACGTAGATTATTTCAAACGTTATAACGACCACTACGGCCATCAACAAGGAGATGATTGTTTAATTCAATTGGCTCAATCCGTCCAAAAAGTCATACATCGTCCTGCTGATTTATTGGCTCGTTACGGCGGCGAAGAATTTGTGGTTATTTTGCCCAATACCTTCCCGCAAGGTGCGATCGCGATCGCTGAAAAAATTCATCAAGCTATTAAAAAATTGAATATTCCTCATCAAACCTCCGAAGTTGGCGATCACGTCACAGTGAGTATCGGGATTGCTAATTTGATTCCTAGTCTTGAGCAATCTTTTGAGATTTTAATTCATCAAGCCGATAAAGCTCTTTATTTAGCCAAAAATCGGGGACGGAATCAGTCTGCTGTTTTTGACTCATAAATTTTAGATAAATCCTGTAAACATCCTAAACTATTGAAAATCTTTCTCAAAAACTATTGACATTAGTTCTCAACAATTCTATAGTAATTTACAGTGTTCTTCTCTCAAGGATTCGGTAGGTGGGATAGCTCAATAAAATTCATGAGTCATCCTGCTTTTTTTTGCCCTGAAATAAAAGGTTGACAAATAAGTTTTTAGGGTAATAACTTTTTATGGGAAATAGAACAGAATGCGATGTTATTGTGATTGGTTCAGGAATCGGTGGATTAGTCACAGCGACTCAACTAGCGGCTAAGGCAGCAAAAGTTCTTGTTCTAGAAAGTTATATTATTCCTAACGGAAGTTCTGGTTATTTTGAACGCTCAGGCTATCGTTTTGATGTGGGTGCATCGATGATTTTTGGGTTTGGTGAACAGGGAACGACGAATTTACTGACTCGTGCTTTAGCTGCGGTGGGCATGAAACTAGAAACGTTTGCTGATCCTGTGCAAATTCATTATCATTTACCCCATAATCTGGAGATTAAAGTTCATCGGGATTATGAGAAATTTTTGCAAGAACTGATCACTCGTTTTCCCCAGGAAAAAATTGGGATTCGTCATTTTTATGATGAGTGTTGGCAGGTTTTTAATCGTCTGAATGCAATGGAATTGTTGTCTTTGGAAGAATTGGGTTATTTAATGCGGGTTTTCTTTCAACATCCTGGGGCTTGTTTGAGATTGGTGAAATATTTACCCCAACACTTTCTTCTTATCCATTTCTCACAAGCTAAGGAATATAGGACTTTGCCAACTACTATATTTAGTCCTTGAGAATAATACAAACACTAAATATGGAATTAGTTACAAAAGCATAGCTAATAAGTAGAAATACTTAAATAGTTATAAAACTGACCTAATGGCGAGTTTTGTAAAGATTGAAACCCTATTGACAAAAGCTTTTTTGCTTAACTTGTGAATAATAGACAGGCATAAATATCTTCTCTTGAGAGGGAAAGATATTTTTCTAGGATTTCTTTCATGGAATCTCCTGCTCCCAAAAACTTCATAACGGTTTGTATGGAAATTCTTGTCCCAGCGATAATCTGTTTTCCATTGCAAATATCTGGATCAATAGTGATAGGATTTTTCATGGGTTTTCTTCATTCCCGAATTTACGCTTGGGGATTAGTCTATCTTTAATGTCAAAAGACGACTCCCGCTAGAGCCAATAGGTTTAACGGCGAGATGAATTTTGACCAATGGGTAGCTGGGTATTTGACGGGGATATTAAGAGTAATCTTGGTATCTAGTTAAGAGGCAACCTGAAAGAAGCAAGAATCCCCCGCTATAATCTTTGATTTAACGGTGGGAGTGTCAATAATAATCAACAAAATTTAGTATAGGGAGAAAAACAATTCATCTTCCCATTCCCTAAACTCTATCTTAACAATTGCAAAGCGCGATCGCGTAAAGCCTCAGAGGTTAAACCATTGAAAGCCATCAATTGACCCGCACTAGCCGTAGTTTCGCCCCGCTTCCAAGCAAAAATATCCCGCTTAGCATTAGACCGCAACATCAACGGTTCCAATAAAGCACTACCGCCACCGATAACCCCAATTAAAACATCACCCCCAAAAAGACGTTCAAAACCTGCATCATCCAAAAAATGACCGTCCGCTTCCTTGCAAGTTTCCCAGAGAACATCTTGAGGACGATAGAGCCGACGAGGATTAATTACCGAAACAATTTTAACGCCAAATCCCTCTGCTTCGAGTTGGGTTGCCGCTTCAAAAACAGGGTTTAAAGTCATGTCGCCAATCACCGCAAAAACAACTTTTTTCGAGCCTTCTTTTTCGTATAAAACAATACCGCCATCTTGCAATCCTTGACGATTTTGTTCAAAAGTTGTGCGGATGGGTAAGGGGGATTTACTCGCCGTAATCGTGATCCCTTTATTCTTCGTTTGCAAAGCCCATTCATAGCAAACCTGAATCCCATTCGCATCACAGGGAAAGACAGGAAAAATATTGCCATTTCGCATCATGGCCGCAAAATAATTTTCAATTTCAGGGCGTTGATGCGTCCAACCGTTGCGACCTTGCTCTAAAGCTCCTGCGGTGAATAAAGTAATAGTCGAAGGCGTGGGACGACGTAACTCCGTCATCGCTTGAGTGACAGTCTGCCAAATCGGTATGCCATTGATAGCAAAGGATTCGTAGGAACACCACAAACTTCTGGCTCCAAATAGGGTTAAACCAACCGCCAAACCTGCACAGGCATCTTCACTCAGGGGTTCATAAACCTGACCGCTCGGCCCTTGGAAGTAGGTCTCGTCAACGGTGGGATGGACAATTTTCAAACCGATATTGATATTATTAATACCCGAAGCTGCGTTTCCATCGGCATTGGTGACGACAAAATTGGGGTCTTTTTTCCCCACATGAACCACTAATTCTCCCATCACGGTGGTAGCAACTTTTTTCTCGCCGATCGCGAATTCGGTCAGGGGTAATTGGCCTAAATCAGCTAACGGTAATTCGGTTTCAGTGACAACTTGACGAGAAGCAGGCCCGCCGCCCGCCCGTTCAAAATTGGTACGGACTAATTGCCAAGCTTCGGGAGATAACGCTCGTTCTTTTAAGGCACTGACAATATAATCTTTTTCTAAACTATCGCCTGGATATAAATTATGGGATTGCGCGCCCCGTTTATGAACCCCTGCACCTTTGAGTTGTTTAACGATTAAAACGGTCAGAGTTCCGCCTAATGCTGATTTTGCCGCTTGATCGGTGGCTTCTAGGATTGCCTGGGTAAATTCGAGACGTTTAGCAAAGGAAAATTGGGTGCTATCGACATAATCGCCTAGTTGATTGGCATCGTCAAAATCTTTCGCATTAACTAAAATAACTTTTTCAAAACCGTTACCCTGCCAATAGTTAATCATCTCCGCATTGGATTTGGTGGAGACCATGCTGTGATGTTCTTGACTGTAGCCATTCCAGACCAAAATCGGCAAAAAGTTGGTGATTTTGGGATAAGCCGTGTGAAAATGCCCAAAACTACTCATGATATAGGGTTCACCCAAGCCGCCATCACCAATCGTGACAGGAAATAGTGTGCCAGGATGCAATTTCGCGCCTGCCATTGCAAAGTGTTGTCCTTGACCTAATGGCCCCGCAGGCCCTAATAATCCTGGAATTTGACCCGATAAATGACCTAATAAACCGTGCATTTCCCGAAAGCGATCACCTAATTGCTGAACCGTGTTAATACCCATGTCTTCTAGGGAGCGGTCTAAAAACATATTGCTATAAAAACCAGGCGCGTGGTGTCCAACCTCTGTCACCGTGTTTTTGTAACCCAACATCACCAAAGCCGCGATCGCGTCAGCAATACTCGCAAAACCGCCTGGATGACCTGATTCTTTGCTTGCCGTGGTGTGTAATGTCAGATAACGCAAGGCATCAGCAGCCAAAAGAGTTTGATAAACCGCACTGGGATCACTAGGGTCAGAAATAGCAGTATTGCCCGCCGTAATGACAGCTTCTTTTCCATAACGGTCAAAATCAGGCAAGGGTTGACCAAAAGACTGGATACCTTGGCAAAAGGCGGGGATGCACGCTTCAACGGTCATAGGGCTTTACGTTCCTGTCAACTATAAAAATGCTTGTTAAATAAATCTTACCCCCCTTGTGTACAGTGTCTTGAGTCTATGAAACCCATGATTACTATCGCTATAAATCAATCAACTATTTTGCTTAGCCATACTTATTAAAAACCCTTCTTTTTTTGCGTTGCTGAATCAAGATATGAATGATGATTTTGCACATATCCAAAAATCAGCTTGAGATTGGATTTTTCAAATAAGTCAAGGGAGAATTCATAGTCCAAATCAGCAACGCCCTTTTTTTATAGTCGTTCTAAAATTACAGTAGATCTATTGTTTTAATAACTTAATAAGAAGTTAACAGGTTGTTAAGATTGACTGTTGACTGAATTAATTTTTTACAATAAAGAATGCCAAAACATATCTACTGAGAAAGTTTTAATTTGTCTTGAGAAGGCATTTTCAGTGGTAGTGATTCGATATTAATGGTTTAGTGATACTTTAGTTGACCTGTAATAATGCTGTGTGTTTTTATTTTATTTACTAATCTAAAATCGCAATTAATATTCATTTTAAAATCAATAATAAGATCATTAATTAAGCTAAAGAAGTGATGGCTTGATAACTAAATTCTGTATAAAGATCTTCGGGAAATTCTAATCGATCAACGAAAAGAACACCATTTAGATGATCCAATTCATGTTGAAAAATTCTAGCAATAAAACCCGTTAATTCTTGCTTTTGCCATTGTCCCCAACGATCATAATATTCCACGATGATCGCCTGATAACGAGGCACTAAACCACGCCAACCTGAAACACTTAAACAACCTTCCCAACCTTTAACAATTTCGGTCGAATGCTCAATAATAGAAGGATTAAGAATGGCTGTCGGTTCCATC
>JANNLO010000171.1:0-20098 GCA_031396835.1 Snowella sp. SOY_38_metabat_116 | reverse complement strand
GGTTCCTGTTACACCGAGTGAGGCAATTTTGGGGGGAGCAGTGGAAGTACTAACGATTGATGGCTTGGTAAAAATGACGGTTCCGAGGGGACTGAAAGCAGGTCAAAGATTACGACTAGCTCAAAAAGGATATCCTGATAGTAGGGGTAATCGGGGCGATCAATTGGTGGAAATTCAGATTGCAATTCCTCCTGAAATTAGTGAGAAGGAGTTGGAATTATATCAAGCTATTCGAGAATTAGAAGATTACAATCCTCGCAAATCCTTTTTACAATCAGCACCTTAAAAATTCAGCGATTTTTTGTACTGCTTTTTCTAAAATGTCAGGCTCATGAACCAAGGCAAAGCGAACATAACCTTCTCCCCTTTTCCCAAATCCCGCACCTGGGGAAACGGCAACTCCTGTCGCAAGGACTAATTTAGTACAAAATTCTACGGAATCTGATTGCCAAGGTTCGGGTAATTTAGCCCAGACATACATTGTGGCTTGGGGAGTGGGAACATTCCAACCAATGTCATTTAAAGCTTTCACAAAGATATCTCGGCGAGTTTCAAAACGGTTTATGGTTTCTTTTACCAAGGATTGAGGACTTTTTAAAGCTGCGATCGCGCCGTTGAAAATGCCTTGATATTGATTAAAATCGACCATTGCTTTAATTTTGCGAAGATTAAGAATAAGTTCAGGATTGCCAATTGCAAAACCGACCCGAAAGCCGCCCATATTATAGGATTTGGATAAGCTAAAAAACTCGATAGAAAGTTCTTTTTGGCGGTCTGCTTGAAAAATTGAAGGTGGGGAAAAACTATTATCGAAAACAAAATCAAAATAGGGAAAATCATGAACTAAAACTAAATTATTTTTTCGACAAAAGTTGACGGTTTCTTCAAAAAAAGTTAGGGGCGCGATCGCGGTTGTGGGATTGTGGGGATAGCTCAAAACCATTAATTTTGACTGGCTTAAAATTGTTTTAGGAATATCTGCAAAAATAGGTAAAAATTGATTTTCAGCGAGTAAAGGCAGGGGATAAATTTGTCCGCCCGCCAGATAAACACCGCCTGCATGGGAAGGATAGCCTGGATCGAGCAATAAGGCATAATCGCCTGGATTAAGAATCGCTAAGGGGAAATGGGCTGTGCCTTCTTGGGAGCCAATGAGGGGCAAGACTTCCGTGTCGGGATTAACAGCAATATCAAAACGCTGAAAGTACCACTGGGCAACCGCTTCCCGAAAAGCCTGAGTTCCATTATGCAATAAGTAACTGTGCGTACTGGGATCGGACAGCGATCGCGTAATTTCTGCCAAAATGCTTGGAGCAGTCGGTAAATCGGACGATCCTAAGGAAAGATCAATAATCGTTTTTCCTGCTAGTTTTGCCTGGGTTTTATGGCGATCCATATCGGCAAAAACATTAGATTGTAAAGCCTGTAATCGTTGAGCAAATTGCATAATTTATTTTAGATTATTGTTAATAAATAATTGAATTTAGATGCTATCAAATATCAAGAAGTATATATATTTTGACTTTTGAATAAGACTAAAAAATTTGATAATAAATCTGATTTAATGAGTAAAAGTAATGGGCGGCATTGGTTCTTGATAAATAGCCAAATCAAACCAAAAAGTTGTACCAATTCCCACTTCACTAATTAGACAAATACGACTGTTATGTTTATCAATAATATTTTTCACAATAGAAAGTCCTAATCCTGTTCCTTCTAGGGTATGAACTCGATTTTCTACTCGATAAAAACGATCAAAAATGGCTTCCTGGTCTTCTAAATCAATGCCAATTCCTGTGTCTGAAACTTCAATTCTTACTTGAGGAAGAGATTGATTATCTCCAGAATAAGAGTGAATTTCTGAGGCACGCAAAACAACTTTTCCGCCTGAAGGAGTGAATTTAACAGCATTCCCCACCAAATTAGTCATAATCTGTAAAAGTAAATCATAATGTCCCAAAATCGGCGGTAAACCTGATTCAATTTCTTGACATAATTGTAATCCTTTATCTTTAGCATTTAGTTGATAAGTTCGCAGGGTTTGTTCAATTAATTGATGAATATCGATCGCGTCTAAATGGTAAATTCGAGAAGATTCTAAACGGGATAAATCCAAAACATCATTGACTAAACGAGTTAGGCGATCGGTTTCATGATTAGCGGTTTCTAAAAATTCATGGCGTTCAACTTCGGTTAAATCTTCTCCAAATTCACAGAGAGTTTCAATGAAGGATTTAATATTAAATAAAGGCGTGCGTAGTTCATGGGAAACATTACTAATAAATTGACTTTTTGCTTCATTTAGTTCTACTTCTCTAGTAATATCTTGAACTGTCATTACAATCCCTTTTAATGTTTCTCGATGTTGATCAAAAACCTGAGTTAACATCAATTTTAATGTCCGAGGAACAGGCTGAGAAAGAGTTAGACGAAATTCTTCAGAAGCAAATGGTTCAGAAATTTGAGTTAAATGATGGGAATGTTCTCTCGAATCACTAGCCATTTCTCTTAAGGGTTGGGTGAGTTGGGCTGTGATTTCAGGTGGGAAATGTTCAAGGACATTTTGACTTGTAAAATCCTGTCCTTCCCACGCAAATAAACGTCTTGCTGTCGGATTTGCTAACAGTAATTGTAAATTTGTATCAATTAAAATCGCTCCATCTGCGATCGTGGAAACGAGGGTATCTAGTTTTGCTTTTTCTGCTCTTAATTCTTCAATATTTTGTTCTTCATAACGTTCTAATTTTTCTGCCATTTCATTAAAGCTGCCAATTAATTCGCCTAATTCTCCACCAAAAGGTAAATTAATTCGTTGTTGAAAATTTCCTGTGGCAATATTTTTAACGCCTAATAATAATTCTTTAATTGGTTGCGTGATTGTTAACGCATTAAAAACTGCACCTAAAATGACCATTACCCAGATGGAAATAAAAACAGCAATAGTAACATCACGAGTCAAATTAGAAGAATTTACCACTGCCGCATTGGGATTAATTCCTAACGCTAAAACCCCTAAATATTGACCTTCATGTTTAAGGGGAACAAATACATCCGTAACTTCTCCGTTGGGTGTACGATGTTGACGGACAAGAGGTAGATCCGTTTCTTCAAAATTATTTTCTGGTAACTCAATATGACGCTCAATAATCAGGGAATTTTTAACTTCGGCTTCTGAGTAGGGTACACCAAAGAAAATTTTGCCCTGTTGATCGGCGTAGATCATGTAACGCACGCTAGTCGTACTTTCATAAAAACGGCTGGAAAAACGGGCGACTTCTGTTAAATTTTGCTCAGCGACTAGAGGGGTAACGTTGGCTGCTAGTAATAAGCCTAAATCTCGCCCAAAACGAGTGTCACTTAGTTGGGCATCTTGTTGAATGGTGTTAACTGCCCAAAAAGTTAGTCCACTCATTAATAAGGAAACTACCATGGTGGCGGCGGCCATTAATCGAGTTTGTAGGGGAAACTCTGACCACCAGCGACGGATTAAGGCTCGAAAGGTGTTAAAAAATACCAACAAGATAACTTAAAAGATAATAAATAATAATATTCTGAAATCTTCTCCTAATTATCCCAATTATATTGGATTTAGCTTCTTTTAGTAGCAATAATGTGAAGATCAATTTCTTTCTGCCAGATAAGTTTCATTAATCTTTGGGTAAATGAGCCTTTAAGTAATCGTTTTAATCGAGATTGTTGACTTTCTCCAATAACAATTTGGGTGATTCTTTCTCTTTCTGCAACTTCGGCGATCGCTTGGGGAACATTGCTACTTTTAACTCGTAAAAATGTCCCTTCAAATTCTCGACAAAGTTGTTCACAAGTTTCGATATGCAACGTTTCTTCTTTATTTAAAAATCGATCAGGTTCTTCTATAAATAAGACCGATAAAGGCACTTTCATGTAATGGGCTAATCTCGCTCCTCGACGCAATAAACGTAAGGAATTAGGATAGGTGGAAATACACACTAAAACCCTCTCTCGAATAGGGCAAGATTGTCCTTTTAAAGTTGTTTCCTCCGC
The DNA here is from genome assembly GCA_031396835.1 of Snowella sp. SOY_38_metabat_116. GTDB lineage: Bacteria > Cyanobacteriota > Cyanobacteriia > Cyanobacteriales > Microcystaceae > Snowella. The sequence goes on along the minus strand of JANNLO010000171.1, from coordinate 16,075 downwards.
GTCTTCTTCCACCGTATTCGCCACTTCTCTTAAGGCTAATTCTCGAAGAGCGATTAAATTACGGCGTTGAAAAAAGTTCTCTAAGGATTGTTGGATTTTGTCTTGTGCGTAAATTTTACCTTCTAATAATCTTTCTTCTAAAGTGTCTGCCGTCACATCAATTAAGACAACTTCATCAGCTTCTTCTAAAAGGCGATCGGGAATTCTTTCTGCAACTACAACTCCTGTAATTCTTGCCACTAAATCATTTAAACTTTCTAAATGTTGAATATTAACAGTTGAGTAAACATTAATACCCGCTTTAAGAACTTCTTCCACATCTTGATAACGTTTTTTTCGGGCAGAATCAGGAATATTAGTATGAGCTAATTCATCTATTAAAACTAATTGAGGAGCGCGATTAATAATAGCCTCCGTGTCCATTTCTAAAAGACTTAATTGATTAGAATTAAGAGAATGACGGGGTATTATTTCTAAACCTTTCGCCTGTTCGATTGTTTCCCTGCGGTTATGAGTTTCGAGTAAACCAATGATTACATCAAGCCCTTCTTTTTTCAAATTTTGAGCTTCAGTTAGCATTTTATAGGTCTTCCCAACCCCTGGAGCCATGCCAATAAAAATTTTGTGCCGACCTCTTTTTTCTAGAATCATGGTTTTGATTGATTAGAATTTTCTAGACGATCCAGAGCGATATTTAATTTTAAAACATTAACACCATTCTCTCCAAATATTCCTAAAAATCGACCTTCTGTTGCCTGAGTAATTAGCAATTCAACTTGATTTGTATCTAAATTTCTAGTCTTAGCAATACGAGGGATTTGATTAATAGCAGATTCAAGATTAATATGGGGATCTAAGCCCGATCCAGAAGTATAAATTAAATCATTAGTTGGTGTTAAGTTAACTTGTTTTAATTCTAAGATTTTTGTTTGAATTCTTTTAGTTAAATCAGGATTACTTGCTGCTAGATTACTCGCTCCTGAAATCCCTGTAATTCCTGCCGCTTTGCCTGTGCTGTAATCAATGGTACTAGGACGACTCCAAAAATAGCGATCGCTATTAAAAGGTTCGCCAATTAAATTAGAGCCAATAACAGTTCCTTGATCATTCTTAATTAAGCTGCCATTTGCTTGGAATGATAAAGCAATCTGTCCAAATAATAAAATACCAAAAGGATAAATAACGGCGGTTATAATCCAGACAATTAAAGTTACACGAAATGCTCTAGATATTTCTCGAAAATTACTCATTTTTTAAAATCTCTCTGGTTGAAAAATGACGACAAAAAGATAGACAAATAAACTAATAGTTACTAATCCCAATAAGCCTAAAGCATAGGATTGTCCTCGTGATAAGATTCCACCTGTTGAAGCCTGGACAAGGGGAGAAACAATTAAATTAATTCCCAGAATTAAGAAGAAATAAATAGCAACTTTTCGAGGAAGAAAACCTAGTCTAGTTTGTATTAATTGAAATTCTGATTTTTGCATAATAAATGGTTCCTTGAATTAGATAAAATTAACTTTAAGCTAAACCGACTGCGGTTACACAAAGATCAATAATTTTAATTGCAATAAAGGGAGCAATAACACCACCCAAACCAAAAATAAAGATATTACGTTGTAGTAATTGATTGGCAGTCAAAGGTCGAAATTTAATGCCTTTTAATGCTAAAGGAATGAGAGCAGGAATAATAAGAGCATTATAAATTAAAGCTGATAAAATTGCTGATTGAGAACTAGCAAGTTCCATAACATTTAAACTGCCAATGCCAACGCTCGCAAATATAGCGGGAATAATGGCAAAATATTTAGCAATATCATTAGCAATAGAAAATGTGGTTAAAGCACCGCGAGTAATTAATAATTGTTTGCCGATAGTAACAATATCAATTAATTTTGTAGGATCGGAATCTAAGTCCACCATGTTTGCGGCTTCTTTGGCTGCTTGGGTTCCCGAATTCATTGCTACTCCCACATTTGCTTGGGCTAAGGCGGGTGCGTCATTGGTTCCATCTCCTGTCATTGCAACTAATTTTCCTTTAGCTTGTTCAGCTCGAATTACTTCAATTTTATCTTCAGGAGTGGCTTCTGCAATAAAGTCATCGACCCCAGCTTCTTGGGCAATTACTGACGCTGTAATTTGATTATCTCCTGTTAACATGATGGTGCGAATTCCCATGCGTCGCAGTTGATCAAAACGTTCTTTAATGCCAGGTTTAATAATATCTTTGAGGTAAATTACACCGTAAATTTCTTCACCCTGACAAACAGCTAAGGGCGTTCCTCCTAATCGGGAAACACTTTCATAGGCATTGTCTAAATCAGCAGAAATTTTGCCGTCTCTGGAACGAACAAATCCTTTAATTGCATCTACTGCTCCTTTGCGAACTTCTTGCCCATTTGATAAATTTGTGCCACTCATGCGCGTTCGAGCGGAAAATTCAATTCCCTCAGAAGTATTGGGATCAAAATCAATTTTCGCACCCAAAGTTTCAGCGAGTTTAATGATAGAACGACCTTCTGGTGTTTCATCAAAAATACTGGAAACCAAGGCGATTTGGGCAACTTCTTCTAGACTATGACCGTTAACAGGAATAAATTCTTCTGCTAAACGATTTCCTAATGTTATGGTTCCTGTTTTATCTAATACCAAAGTGTTAATATCTCCACAAGCTTCGACTGCTCTTCCAGAAGTGGCAATGACATTAAATTGAGCGACTCGATCCATCCCTGCAATACCGATCGCGCTCAATAATCCGCCAATGGTAGTAGGAATTAGGGCAACTAATAGGGCAATTAAAACTGCAATACTCACGGGGCTATTAACATAATTTGCGATCGCAGGAAGAGTGGCAATTACTATTAGGAAAACCTCTGTTAAAACTGCTAATAAAACTGTTAAAGCAATTTCATTCGGCGTTTTACTCCGTTCTGCTCCTTCGACTAAAGCAATCATGCGATCAATAAAACCTTTGCCTGGATCGGAGGTTACTCGAATCAATAATTCATCGGAAAGAATGCGAGTGCCGCCCGTAACTGAACTAGCAATATCGGTGCCAGGTTGCTTTAAAACTGGAGCAGATTCTCCTGTAATTGCAGATTCATCGACTGAAGCCATACCGCCCACAACTTCTCCATCAGCAGGAATAATATCGCCTGCAATTACTTTAATTTGATCCCCGCGTTTAAGACTAGTAGAACTCACTTCTGTTGTGGAACCATCGGGCAGAATTTTGCGGGCATTAGTATCAGTTTTTGTTGCTCTGAGAGCATCAGCTTGGGCTTTTCCTCGACCTTCGGCAAAGGCTTCTGCAAAGTTAGCAAAGAGGAGAGTAATTAACAAGATTAATGTAATTAAACCGTTAAAAATTCTTGGATTATTATTAGCAACATCCCCAAAAAGTTCAGGATTAATGGTAACTAAAGCGGTAACAATTGTGCCAATCCAAACCAAAAACATGACAGGATTTCTGATGGCAATACGGGGATCAAGTTTAACAAAAGATTGTTTAATGGCTCTGATATATAAACCCTTTGTTTTTGCTTTTGGGGTATGTTTTCTTTCCGATCTAGTTAAACGTTGTTTTAACATAAATTCAGTTTCCTCCTAATTTAAATGCTTCCGCGATCGGGCCTAATGCCAAAACAGGAAAAAAGGTTAACGCGCCTAAAATTAAAATCACGCACACCGTTACACCAGTGAATAATCCCGTATCGGTTCGCAGGGTTCCTATTGTTTCGGGGACTGGTTGTTTTCTTGATAAATTATCGGCTAAAGATAGTAGGGCAATAATTGGAACAAAGCGTCCTAAAAGCAAACTAAAACAAGTACTTAAATTCCACCACAAGGTATTATCTCCTAAGCCTTCTAAGCCCGAACCATTATTAGCAGCAGCCGACGCATATTCATAGACAACTTGAGAAATTCCATGGAAACCTGGATTACTAATTCCTCCTAAATTATCAGGAAATGCTAAGACGATCGCGCTAGGAATTAAGACAGCAATAGGGTGAATTAATAAGATTACACTAGCTAGAATAATTTCTTGTTTTTCGATTTTTCGGCCTAAAAATTCTGGCGTTCTTCCTACCATCAATCCTGTTAAAAAGACAGCTAAAATAAGATAGATAAAAAGATAAGCAGTTCCCGTTCCTTGTCCTCCCCAAACAATTTGTAAAAATAAATTAAATAAGGTACTAAAACCTCCTGTCGGCATCAAAGAATCTAGCATTCCATTGACTGCACCCGTCATTGTTCCCGTAGTAGTAATTGAAAAAAGAGCCGTCTGCGCCCAACCAAAACGAACTTCTTTTCCTTCTAGATTTGGCTGTTGATTTCCTATTAAAGAATTAACTAAAGGATTACCTTGAAATTCTCCTATCGCTGTAACACCAATTAAGATAATAAAAATCGCAAAAACCATTCCCCAAACTAACCAAGCCTGACGTTTATTATTAGCAAAAATTCCATAGGTATAAATTAGTGAACTAGGAATACTGAGCATTGCAATTGTTGCTAATAAATTAGAAAAAGCATTAGGATTCTCAAAGGGATGGGCTGAATTTGCTCCAAAAAATCCGCCGCCATTTTCACCTAATTGTTTAATGATTTCAAAATGGGCAACGGGGCCAATTGCAATTACTTGATTTGTACCTTCTAAGGTAGTTAAAGTAATAGGATCAGATAAAGTTTCAGGTACTCCAGCAAGGATTAATAAAATCGCACCAACAATAGAAATTGGTAATAAAATTCGAGTGATAGACTGGATAAAATCAACATAAAAATTGCCTAATAAATTACTTGTCAAACCTCGAATAAAAGCAATTCCTACAGCTAACCCCGTCGCGGCGGAAGTAAACATTAAAAAGCCAAGAGCAAACACTTGACTCGCATAACTCAAGGTCGTTTCACCTGAATAATGTTGCTGATCAGTATTTGTTAAAAAGGAAATGGTGGTGTGTAATGCCAAATCCCAACTAGGCGATTTTAGACCCATTGAATTGAATGGTAAATAGGCTTGGCTAATTAAAATAATAAATACTAAAATCCCCATTATTAAATTTGTATATAGCAACGCCTTAGCATATTGCCAACCCGTCATTGATTCTTGGAAACGAACTTGAATTAGGTCATAAATTTTCTTTTCAACTATATTAAGAAGAGGATCGAGAAAAGTTTTTTGTCCTAAGAATACTTTGGCGATATAGCTCCCAAAAATAGGTGTGATTGCTATAATAATTGCCAGAGTTAGGGCGATTTGAAAAAGTCCTTGCCACATAATTCTAGGGGGAGAAGCTTGATAACTATGAATAGTATAAAGAATAGTATAAAAGAATTAGACAATAATTGCTAATCAGATTTGTATAGATTTATGTTGATTATTAATTGTCTTCTAGTTTAAAAAGATAAACATTTTCTAAAGGGAACTAAACCTTGTTTATAAACACTTCTTGATTAATATTTTAGTTAGACTCATAATATAATTCTCTTTCTAATTTTTTCAAATAACTCTACTGGATAAAAATATAATACATTCTCGATCTTAATTATTATTTTCTCATTTTCAAGAATTTTTTATTATTAGTTTGTCTTTGATTGGTTTTAAAGATATAAATTAAATAAATTAAAGGGTAAAAACAATAATTATTAAAAATAGTAAAATTGAAAAATAGCTAATTTAAAGTAAATAAAAAAAGAAAAGAATTAATAAAAATTGGGCATCTTAATCTGTCACAAATTAGAATTCTATAGTACAGTTATTAAAAAAATTATTACATTTGCTTAGTTAGAACGAGAATTAATTAGAAAGCGATCGCAAAATTTATTTGATTATAGATTTTGGACTAATGAATAACAACTCACACTCCAAAAATCAAAGGTCTAAGCGATCGCTTCTTAAATTACGAACTAGAACTAATCCATCCCATTAAAGCTGACTTGAATTAACGACGACGACCACCACTTCGAGACCGCATTCCAGAGCTAGAACCAAAACCACTGTTACTTCTCATCCGAGAACCCGAAGAACTAGATCCCGAAGACCGAAGACGACTAGAGCCAAAACCTGAGCCACTAGATTTTGTGGAATTATAGTTTGGTTGACGAATAGCTTTATTGGAAGAAGAGGGATATTTGCGTAAATTACCCGTTGTTCTCAAGGTTTGACGATTTTTTTCGACATTAGGAGCCGAATTATAACGACTGCGATAGGTATCAACCGCTTGACCATAACTTGAACCCGATCCGCCATAACCTCTCAAAGGACTACCCGAAAAAGCAGGAGGAACATAATATTGAGGTCTGAACAACAAACTGCCCAATGCCTGACCCGCTAATGCTCCAGCAAAAGGTGACCAGAAACTAGATTCTTGGCGAACAACAACATTTTCTCGTTGACCTGTCTGGGGATTTTCTTTAGTTTCAGTGACATTATGGACGTAAGCAATCTGAAAATCTTCGGTCAAATACATTTCTGCTTGATCGCCCTTAATTTCCACATAAGATTTTTCGCCTTTTTTAATATCTTCATCAGTGAGACGAGCCATTTGCAGTTTGTTGGTTTGATAGGTTGGAGGAGTTCCAGCGGGTGTGTTGAGCAACATTAAACTATAAACCCCGTCACTGTCATCAAAAGTTGCTTGTTGAACGGGATAACGTCCACTACTAATTTGATTTTCAATTTTAGGAGCAGTCTTGACGGCTTGAGTTTGATTAGCTCCCCCTCCACAGGCTACAGTCGTCACGCCCAAAAGAAGAATGAGCAAAATACCAAGAAATCGACGCATAATCATAAAGTTTTTGATGGTGAATTGTAAGCTAAATATCCTGTTTTATCTGATTTTAGCAACTTTACTGATCTAAGATTAGGAGAGATATCCTTACACGATTAGGAACGTGAGTAGGGAATTTTGGATAATGCTCAAAGTTTGCCTTCTTTAAATTGATTTATGCTTTAAGACTTGATCAGATTATTCTAATTTTAAAATAGTTTAGTCAATTTATTCTAATTATTTAATTTTCTCAATTTTTTATCTTAAAAAACTTAATTTTGAAAGGTTGAAAAGGTTTTCGTGATCTCGAACATAAAGTTAACAGAAAATTGATATTGATTGGGACAAATGTTGGTGGCAACTCGAAATTTTTGAGGCATTAGAATATTAATCTTGTAGCATAACAAAAATAGGAGAAATCGAGCTTTTAACTTTAATTAATACCAGAATACATATTTAATGACTGCATTAATTGAGCCTTTTGGAAGTTAATCATAGCGATTACTAAAATCAGAACTTATTACAATCTATTCAACATTTTGTAGCTTGAGAAATAATAGACATTAATACATAAAATATTTTCCATAAAAATAGCAAAATAAATTAAAAAACTTGCTTTATCTTTGTTTTATTCAGTAGGCTTGATACAATAAGAGCGATCGCTTTTACTAAAGAGATTGAGAAAAATTTAACCCAATAAACGCCCCATGTATTCTGAGCCATCCCCTGAAAAACGTTTTCCCAAAGTGCCTTTAGAACGACGTGCCTACGCATTTTTGTTGGATTTTGTGCTAATTTGGCTCCTAAGTTCTTTTACAGATGGCTTTGCACAATTACTGGTTTTTCTGGGTTGTTGGTTTGGTTCGCGAGTAGTTTTAGTCGAAAGGAATCAAGGACAAGGTTTGGGCAGTTGGGCGTTTGATATGAAGGTGATCGATCTGCGTTTGCGGCGGGTTCCTGGCATTGTGGAACTTTCAAAACGAGAAGGAATTTTAGGCACGGCTTCTTTTTTGGCGATGTTGGGCTTAAATATTAATTTTATGAACGCAATTTCTATGATTCTGCTAATTGCGCCTTTGATCTTCAATTGTGGTTTGGCGATCGGAGATGAAACGTTTAATCAAGCTTTTCATGATAAAGTTGCTGGGACGGCAATTATTCGAGCAAAAAGAGGATTTTCTCTAGATTTACGCCTAAAAAAACTATGGTATGAGACAAAGCGAAAATTAGATCAAAAGAAACAACGATAAATATTAAATATGGCATCCCAAGCTTTAATTACTCTAGATTCAACTAAAAAAACAGGTTTTCAATTTTCCGTAAAACAATCGATAACGTAAAGATTTGTAATAGCAATCGAGGGTAAATAGGCAATCGCGAGAAAAAAACTGGTAAAATTTGGCATTAAGTAAACTGCACAACCTGGTTAATTGTTTTCCTTTAGGAGTACAAAGAGTAAGGTTTTTTTGAAATACGGACTTATTAAGGAATAAAAATCTATGGCTATCAAACGTGGAGACACCGTTAGAATCAAACGTCCCGAATCCTATTGGTACGGCGATGTTGGTACTGTAGCAACGGTCGAAAAAAGCGGTATTCTTTATCCCGTAATCGTTCGTTTTGAGCGCGTAAATTATGCTGGTTTTAGCGGTAGTCCCACAGGGATTAATACTAATAATTTTGCTGAATCCGAATTGGAATTAGTAAAATCTGCACCAGCAAAAGCTGCGCCTGCCGCAAAAGGTTAAGATTGTCAGGGAGATTATTCTTGTCAATTTTTTAAATTAACCTATTGTGCCAGAGTTACCTGAAGTTGAAACAGTTTGTCGGGGTCTCAATCAATTGACCTCAAATCAAGTGATTAAAGGGGGAGAAGTGTTGCTTCATCGCACGCTAGCTTACCCCTTTTCTGTTGATCATTTTTGGCAGCAATTACAAAATGTCAGAATTAAATCTTGGCAACGGCGAGGAAAATATTTATTGGCAAGTTTGACAACTTTCGAGGGTCAATCTGCTGGTTATTTGGGTGTGCATCTCCGCATGACGGGGCAACTGCTTTGGGTAAAATCTGATGAGGCGCGATCGTGTCATACCCGCATTTATTTTGAATTTGAAGGTCAACAAGAATTAAGATTTGTAGATATTCGTACCTTTGGTAAAATTTGGGCGATCCCAGATCAAATAGCTCCAGAAAAAATCATGACAGGCTTACAAAAATTAGGCCCAGAACCTTTTTCAACTGAGTTTTCTATTAATTATCTCCAACATAAATTAAGCAAAAGTCAAAGACCTATTAAAACAGCTTTGTTAGACCAGCGATTAGTAGCAGGATTAGGGAATATTTATGCTGATGAAGTTCTTTTTAAATCAGGAATTAAGCCAACAGTTTTAGGCAATACTTTAAAACTTACTCAAGTTGAAAAATTACAGCAAACAATTATTGAAGTATTACAAACAGCAATTGAAGCAGGAGGAACAACTTTTAGTGATTTTCGAGATGTGACAGGTATTAATGGAAATTATGGTGGAATTGCTTGGGTTTATGGTCGCTCAAATCAACCTTGTCGGGTTTGTGGAACCTTGATTGAACGCATTAAATTAGGCGGAAGATCTAGTCATTTTTGTCCCCAATGTCAGAGATAAATTAAATAAATTTTTAATAATAATTATTATCGGCGATCGCATGATTAATTTGAAACTAAAGAAATTAAATCTTAAGTTAACAGATCTGGATACTCAGAGCGTAAAACATCTTTTTATAGGTGCAACTTTAATTACTTTAACAATTTTTTTATTGAAGTTTTGTTTAACAGGATTTGGTATTTTTGGCGATGGAATTGGTTATTATTCTCCTCTGCGATCGCTATTATTTGACGGTAATTTAAAAGTTCTTAATGAGCATGAATTTTATTCCCAATCAGCCTCTATTTTTGGCGGAGCCGTGCGCTCTGGAGGTGAAGCAGTTGAATATAGTAAATACACTTTAGGCTTGGGTTTAGTATTATTACCTTTTTTGGGAATCGGGCATTTAGTCGCTTTAATTCTCGGTTTTTTCGGTGTGAATATCGAGGCAAATGGCTTAACTTGGCCTTATGAATTATTTTATTGTTTGGGCAGTATTAGTTTAGGAATAACAGGTTTATGGCTAAGTTATCGCACAGCAAAACATTATTTTAGTCAAACGGCTTCGGCGATCGCGGTAGGAGGAATTTGGTTTGCTTCTCCTTTGACTTATTACTTGTTAATTGAAGTCTCCATGTCCCACGCTGTTTCCCAATTTTTGATCTCACTTTTTCTTTACTTTTGTATTACAAAAAACTGGCAAAAAAACGGGCAATTACAATTACTATTAGGTGGAATTTTAGGAATTGCAACTTTTGTTCGTCCCCAAGATATTTTATTTATAATTGTCCCTATTTTAATTGGTTGGTTAGGAATAGAAAAAAATCTTAATGATCCCATTAAAAAAGTAAACTTTCGAGACTTATTTAAATTTAAATCTTCTTATTTAAAAGCGATCGCCTTAATTTTTCTGGTCACAATTTTAATGCAATTACCCCAAATTCTGATTTATATTTGGCAATACGGCGGATTGAATCATATTCCCTATTTAGAAGAAGGAAAAGCTAGGGGTTATAGCGGAAGTTTTAATTGGTTTCAACCTCAAATTTTAAACGTTTTATTATCAGGTTATCGAGGATTATTTACTTGGCATCCTTTAATTTTATTAGCAATAATTGGTTTAGGAATCATATCTAAAAAAATCCCTCATTTAGCTTGGATCTTATTCATTGCTTTTGGCTTACAAGTATATGTCATTAGTGCTTGGTGGTGTTGGTGGCAAGGAGCTAGTGTCGGCGGCAGAATGTTCGCTAATTGTAGCTTAATTTTTATTTTTGGTTTGGCTGCTTTATGGGATAATTTTGCTAGCAAACAACGGAAAAAATGGGCAATTACGATTAGTTTATTTCTGATATTTTGGAATATTTTAATTATTCTTCAATATCAATCTGGCCTGATTCCAGCCGAAGCTCCCGTGACCTTAATTCAATTATTTCAGAATCAATTTAGAGTGATTCCTTTCTTTTTTCAAAGGATTTTAGAAAAAGTTACTAAGCTAAATTTATAATAGTTATTCACAAAAAAATTAATTCTAACTTAATTTATTTAACTTCATCTTGAGCAAAAGATTTTCTCATGATTTTTGTAAATACTTATTCAAAAAAGCGGTTGTTTTTTTCCAAGCATTTTCGGCGGCTGATGGATTATAACGAGTTCCTGAAGGATTGGCAAAGGCATGATTTGCATTCGGATAAATTTCAATTTTTACTGATTTTCCTAGAGATTTTAAAGTTTCTTCAAATTGCTTAATTTTTGTGATCGGAATACTTTGATCTAATTCTCCAAAAATTCCTAAAATCGGCATTGTTAAGGTTTTTAAACGGTCAGGATTCGTTTCAATTCCCGAACCATAATAAATGACAGTTGCGTCAATTTCTTTTGGTAATAATAAAGCTGCATTCAAAGAAGAAGTTCCACCAAAACACCAACCAATCGCGCCAATTTTCGAGGCTTTTTCTTGAGTTTTTAAATATTCATAGGCTTGTCGAACATTGCCATCAAAATTTGTCCGATTTTGCGAAGCTTCTGTCATTAATATCTTAGCTTTTTCAGGATTATCTGCAACATTTCCTCCATATAAATCCACTGCTAAAGCGGTATAACCTTCGGCAGCTAATTTTTCAGTCATTTTTTTAATATTGTCATTGAGTCCCCACCATTCATGGAAAACCAAAAGTGCAGGCGCATCTGATTTTGTTTGGGGCGATCGCGCTAGATAACCTTTGAGGACTTTATCACCCAATTTTCCATAATTAATCGATTCACCTTGAACGGCAATATTTGACGCTATTTCTAACTGTGGAGTAGGAAAAGGTTGATCATTTTGGTGAAGTTTCCAGGTTTGTAAAATTGGGTCTAAAGAATTTTTAGCGATCGCGGAATGAGTAATTACGGTAAATAATAAAGTGCAGAATAAACCGACAATAGTTAATATTAAAAATTGACGTTTCATAATAGCTAATTCTCATCTCAAGATTAATTATTTTCCTATTTTAAACGTTATTTTCCTGATTTGGAAATGGTAGAGGATGTCCCAATGCTGTTAAATCCAAAACATAACCGCCAGTTACTAAATAAACTTTATCGGCGATCGCCCCAATTTGTCGGGTTAAATGTCCCAAACGATCGCGAAATTGTCGCCCCATCGGATAAGCGGGAACCACTCCCCAACCCGTTTCTTCGGCAACTAAAATAATATCATTTGAACTATTTTGTAAACTTATTAATAAAGCTTGTTGAGTTAATGCCCATTGCTCTTCATTTTGGGTGAGTAAATTAGCAACCCAAGTCCCCAAAGAATCCACTAATAAACAGTTTGGAAAAAGATTTTGACTAATAGCTAAACTAAGTTCTGTGGGAACAGCTAAAGTTTGCCAATGGGACGGACGACGACAACGATGTTTTTTTAAACGGGCTTGCCATTCGGGATCATTAGCATCTTCCTGGGAAGTGGCTATATAAATAATAGATTGAGATTTCTGAGTCGCTAAATGTTCCGCCCATTCACTTTTTCCCGAACGCGCTGGCCCCGTAACCAAAATCAAATTTCGCGCGAACTTTGCCATTACATTTGAGATTGTAGATAATTTGGTAAACCAATTTTATCAATTAAACCCAACTGTTTTTCTAGCCAATAAGTGTGGTCTTCTTCCGTATCCGCTAAGATTTTCAGCAAAATATCTCTACTTTGATAATCTTTTTCTCTCTCACAAACCGCGATCGCATTTTTCAGATCGCCAATAACCTTGTATTCAAAATCCAAATCATTTCTCAGCATTTCAGGAACAGTCCGCCCAATACTAAGTCCATCCTGTTGAGATAAATCTGGGATGCCTTCAAGAAAGAGAATTCTTTCAATTAAAGCCGCCGCGTGTTGGGTCTCATCAGCCATTTCATGGTTAATCCGTTCATAGAGCTTTGTTAAACCCCAATCTGCATACATCCGAGAATGAGTAAAATATTGATCTCGTGCAGCCAACTCTCCACGAAGGAGGAAATAAAGTTGCTCTAAAACTTGGTCATTACCTTTCATAAAAATTGTTTCCTTTTTTTAAAAATTACATCATTGATTGCAAGAAGTTTGTCAAACCTGACTGTTCAATTAGCCAGAGTTGAGATTCCAACCAATCAATCTGCTCTTCAGTCTCTTTGACTAATTTTTCCAACAAATCCCGACTCACATAGTCCTGACAAGACTCACAAACCTGCACCGCCGCAACCAATCCATTCCGAAGAGTCTGACAAACCTGAAGATCATTTCCTAATAATTCGGTCACATCTTCTCCAATCGAAAGCCGACCTAGATCTTGAAGATTAGGTAATCCCTGCAAAAACAAGACTCGTTCAATCAGTAAATCCGCCTGTTTCATCGCCTTGATGGAGTATCGATATTCTCGCTCATTGAGTTGATCAAGTCCCCAATTTTTACACATTCTTGCATGGAGAAAGTATTGATTAATGACCGTCAATTGACCTTTCAGAGCTTCGTTGAGATGACTTTTGACGCTTTGATGACCTTCCATTCGGTCTTATCTCCTATTTTGTTGGTGTAACTACTCTCTTTATGATACTTGATCATACTTGACGATGGATCTTGGATAGAACATAATGATAATTAGTCGCAATAAACCATTGAGATTTTTGAGGAATATTCCTGTGTACGTTTGTGTTTGTCACGCTATTACAGAAAAAGATGTTCAAAAAGCGATCGCCAAAGGAGCCGACTCCGTCGCAATGTTGTCAGAATCCACCAGTTTAGGAACCCAATGCGGCCATTGTACTGACCATGCTCAAGAGTTGATTAGAAAATGCTGCCGACAATGCCCATAGATCCATTAAGAATTTTGATAATTTTTCTTAAAATGTTCTCTTTCTGGAAACAAACTAATTAATAGTTGATTAATATAAACTTTGCCAATAACAGAATTTTTTGTAAGGGAATTATTCTGCTGAGGAAAAGATGGTGACACAACTTCTATAGTCTCTGATTTTATTTCTGCTGAATCTTCTGCTTTCTGAATTTCTATTTCTTCTGAAACTGGATTATTTTCTATTAATTCTTCATCCCAAGGAGAAGGTATTTCGGCTTTTGTTTCAGCGATTTTTTCCTCATTAGGCTGCCAAGTTCGAGACGTATCACCTAATAATGAACCAGAAGGAATCATGGCTAAACTTTCAACATTCGTATTTAAAATTGTTGCTGCGGCCCCAATACAAGAATCTTTCCCAATAGTAGAGCGACCAATAATTAAAACACCCGCCCCAAGCATTGCCCCTGATTGAATTTCAATGGTTCCAGCATAGGCATTTAGAACAGTTCCGCGGCCCAAACAAACCCCTTCCCCGATAATAATTTGACTATGGGGAGCCGCTTGTAAAATAACATTAAAAGCCAATACCGCCGTTTCATGAATGGTGACATTCCCACTCACAAAACACTCCGAATTATTATTAATTGGAACAGGCGGTAAAAGCATGATTTATGGTCGTTGGATGATAGTTTCTAGAACACGACGTTTGGCATTGGTATCAATCCCTAATAAACGAACATATTTTCCTTGATGGTCGGCTAAACAACTTTCTAGAGCGCGGAGAACATCGGCTTCACGAGTAGCAGTAATGGGAGCGCAACTTTCCCATGATTTTGAACGAAAACGACGTTTATCTGTATGTTCTGTGCTGATTTTATGACCCTGGGACAACAGCGATCGCACTTGAGTGACAACTTCTGCATCTAGGTTTTTAGGATTCGCAACAGAGGCATAATTAGAATTGCCATTGTTAGGAGTTGCCGTCAAAGTTGCAGTTGCACTAGATCCATTGGTCGCATTGCCATCGGGACGCTGAATCACGGTTTCTAAAACACGACGTTTAGCTTTGGGATCAATCCCCAATAAGCGAACATATTCCCCTTGATGTTCCTGTAAACAGGCTTCTAAGGCAGCTATCACATCATTTTCGCGGGTACTATCAATGGGAGAACAAGTTTCCCAAGAATTAATTTTAAAACGACGTTTATCCGCGTGTTCTGTGCCAATTTTATGACCTTGAGAAAGCAAAGCACGGATTTTAGCGATTAAATCAGAGCTTACACTGGTATTACCACCAGAACTGACATTGCTATAACTTGATTTTGTCGCAGCAGAACCGTTCGCTGTCCGAGTAGAAGTTGCTGTTTCACTAGGGCGTTGAATTACGGTTTCCGAGATACGACGTTTGGCAACAGGATCAATGCCAATTAAACGCACATATTCCGCAGGATGTTCCGCCAAAAAAGCTTCGATTTTACGGATTGCATCGCTTTCTCGTACACCATCCAGACTAAAACCCGTTAACCAAGAACTGGTTTTAAAACGACGAGCATCAGCGTGTTCAACCCCGATTTTGCAACCTTGATGGAGTAAAGCGCGAACTTGGCTGACGGCATCAACTTTTAAGCCTTTTAAATTATTGCTACTGTGACCATTTGTCACAAAATTACTGGTGGTAGTTGTGGTACGGCTTGGTGTACCAGGAACATCGCCAGGACGCTGAATAATCACTTCTAAAACGCGACGTTTGGCATTGGTATCTACGCCCAAGAGACGCACATATTCGCCTTCGTATTCCTGCAACCAACCCGCGATCGCAGTTAAAATCTGATCTTCCCGATGACTGTCAACTGTACCGCAACTAGACCATGATTTCGTTTTAAAACGACGTTGATCAGCGTGTTCACCACCAATCGTATAACCTTGACTCAAAAGAGCGCGAATTTGATTTCTAATTTCTGTATTGACACTCATAATTTCCACCGAATTTTCATAATTAGTTTCATTAACGTTGCCTGATATGGAACGAGAGGTCGAATCTCGAATGGGCATGATCTCTGTTCCGTTTGATTTTTGCTGATAGCCAGAATTTACCGCTCCCGTAATTTCGACAACGTGTTGGGAGTAGGCACGATCTTGATCCTGAACATCAGGTAATTGATCAGCCAGTTCCTGATTTGTCACGATCATTCCTGAAGGAACAAATTTACCAGGAGGAATCTCCACATTTTGAATCAGCGCGTGCATCATCACCACACAACCCTTGCCAATCCTCGCGTTAAAAACCGTTGAACGAAAGCCGATAAAACAGTCATCGCCGATATAGGCTGGGCCATGAATTAAAGCCATGTGAGTAATGTTAGATTGCCG
>JANNLO010000163.1:0-13657 GCA_031396835.1 Snowella sp. SOY_38_metabat_116 | reverse complement strand
TGGAGTAAGTTAACTACTTTGATAAACTCTTTCCCGTATTGTCTTTGTAGCGCGAATAATTCTTCTAAGGTATGGTCTGGACTCGCATCATTTACTAAAATGACTTCAACTGGGGGAAGACTTTGCTGAAAAATGGACTGGACGGCTCGCCCAATCGTTTTAGTACAGCAATAGCAAGGAATAACAACACTAACGGGAGCTTGCATACTTTCGTTCCTCGAACCATTGCCATAATCCCAGAAATTCCAAAATATGATGAATTGTGATAGTTGTCAGGGAAAAAACCCCTAATCTTAAACTTTTAAGAGGAGAAATCAATCGATAACGTAGGCGAATTTGGCTACTTTCTAGTTCGTTTGCATAGTAATTACCAGAAACACCCCTGGGTGCAACAGTAGTCAGAACATTATCAATCAATTCAAAAGAAACCTGATTGCTATAACAGCGACAAAGAAAATCAAAGTCACTGGCAATCCGAAAATTTAAATCAAACAATCCCAACTGTTCATAAATACCACGACTAACAAAGACAGAAGCATGGGGAAGCATTTTAGCGGGCAACTGTTGAGGACGAACAAATTCAATATAGCCTTCTGATGAATTTTCTTTCAGAGTTCGGCAATGTCCCACAAAAATAGTCGGTTTCGAGGTAGATTGCCAAGCTTTCGCCAGAATTTCTAGGGTATCGGGTTCGTAGCGATCGCCAGCATTCAGCAAGCAAATAAGTTGGCCATGACTGAGGGCGATTCCTTTATTCATGGCATCGTATAATCCTGAATCGGGTTCACTCCGCCAATGACTCAGTTTGGAATCATATTTTTCGATAATTTCTAAGGTTTTATCGGTACTACCACCGTCAATAACAATATATTCAAGACTAGGATAATTTTGAGTGAAAACACTTTGAAGGGTTTCCTCTAGGGATGCTTCGGCGTTGAATACAACTGTAATCACGGTAATCAAAGGAGCCTCGATGGGAAGATTCTCCAAAATTGTCATGGGAGACTTTCCTCCTTGGCGTTGCGGCGAGTATCCTTGGATTTGCTCTCGATATTGTTTAATAGTGGGAACAAGCATGAAGAAAATTACAGTTCTTGTTACGAGTAAGACTTTTTTGAACCAAGAGTTAATATATTACAGAAGAAGGTGATTCGTCTAGCGTTTATCTTTTTGTTTCCTTTCCCAAAAAAGTCAAAATAACGCTTTATAAACCCGTAAATTGCTTGATTAAGCGTCAAGGTTAGATTTTTAGGTGTAATTTTCAGAGATAAAGATATAAGGTTAATTAACGGATTAACTCTTGGGAGTGTATTGTGTGTAGGACTAATTTTGCTAACTCTTGATTCCTATTTCTTGAGATCTAAGAATTATCTAAAAAATTGGGTTTTACCGATATTGATAGGAAGATGGTGTAAACTCTATCTAAATTATGGGGTGAGCATTAACTAACACTGATAAGAAAACATGGGTAAGATTTCGGTTGTTGATAGAATTCGTTTGGGTCTTGCAGTTGGTGTGGCAAAAACTGTTACGGCGGTCGTGCGATCGCTGAAATTAGGAGCGGCGAGTGTGTTACCAGGAGAAATTGCTCGTCGTTTACATCCGCGTTTATTAGCGTTACTCACGCAACAAGTCAAACAGGGCGTAATTTTAGTCGTGGGAACCAATGGCAAAACGACAACTTCTCTTTTGTTGCGGACTATTTTGGATGATCAAGATTTTAAAGTTACTCACAATATTACGGGTGCAAATTTAATTAATGGACTGATTACGGCTCTATTGACAGATGCTAATTTAATTGGTCAACTAAACACAGATTTCGCCATTTTGGAAGTTGATGAAAATATCTTGCCTTTAGTATTAAAAGAATGTCAGCCTCGCGCAATTTTAGCCCTGAATCTTTTTCGTGATCAATTAGATCGTTATGGTGAAGTTGATGCTATTAGTCGTCGTTGGCAAAATGCGATCGCGCCTTTACCTAAAGAAACTTTAATTATTGTTAATGCCGATGATCCAACTCTCTCCCATTTAGGACAGCAATTAACCCAAACTGTGCGCTATTTTGGCTTAAATGAACCAAGACTATATTTAGATGAAATTCCTCATGCTGTAGATTCAACTTATTGCCCAAGTTGTGGACATCCGTTGGATTATCGAGGCGTTTATTTGTCTCATTTAGGAGATTTTAATTGTCCAAGTTGTGGATTTAGTAAGAGTAAACCCGCTTTTCATAGTAGTGAATGGCCACAAATTTTAATCGGAGTTTATAACAAATATAATACTCTTGCGGCGGGATTAGTTGCCCAAGAATTAGGTGTCAATAATGAGGCAATTTTTAAGAATATAAAAAGTTTTAAAGCTGCTTTTGGTCGTGCGGAAGAATTAACGATTGAAGGCAAACACGTTAGAATTTTGCTCTCAAAAAATCCTGTGGGAATGAATGAAACTATTCGAGCAGTTAATGAGATTAAGTCCCAAGGAAAATCTTCTGTTACCCTTATAGTTCTCAATGATCGCATTCCTGATGGCACAGATGTTTCTTGGATTTGGGATGTGGATACGGAGCAATTGGTCAAATTAGGCGGAATTTTTGTTGTCAGTGGCGATCGCATTTATGACATGGCTTTGAGGTTGCAATATAGCCGCGAACAGTTAGACCAAAATGATAATTCTTTCAAATTAATTATTGAAGAAAATTTAGAAAAAGCTCTTCAAATTGCTCTAAAAGAAAGCTCTATCGACGAAACTTTGCATATTATTCCGACTTATTCTGCCATGTTAGAAATTCGAGGTATATTAACGGGACAAAAGATTTTATAAATTCTAATTCAGCTTCTATTCAATCAAATTAGCAATAGATAAAATGTTAGGAATAATTGAGTAAATTTTCAGACTCAGCTAATAGGTAAAAGAAATTGGAAGAGTTATTTAAACATCAATAATTTCAAGATAGTAATGTTTTATTTTTAATGCCGCGATCGCGATAAATCTTTATCAAAAAGTCAATGAGATCAACTAATTATAATTAGAAATTTATCTTTTTAAGCTAACCCATTAAAATCACATTATCAATAACATGAATAATGCCATTATCCGCGATAATATCGGCTGCAATAACAGTAGCATTTTTTACTTCAAAACCTTCAGAAAAATCTAGAGAAATGGGTGAACCTTCTAGAGAAATTACAGATTGAAATTGTTCCAAATCAGCTTTAGTTAATTTACCCGCAACAACGTGATAACAAAGAATACGAGTGAGTTGAGGAATATTTTGTAAAAGAGTTGTAATTGTTCCTGGTGGAAGTTTCGCAAAAGCTGCATCATTGGGCGCGAAAACAGTGAAGGGGCCAGGGCTTTTTAGGGTTTCGACTAAGTTAGCGGCTTGGACGGCAGCAACTAAGGTAGAAAAATCTTGATTACTAACAGCAATATCAACAATATCAGGCATGATTTTTTGTTTTTAATAATATTATTTTGAGAGATTACTAAGAAGGGATTTATTTAACGATAATCCGAATTTTGAATATCATTTAAACGAGCTTCAGGACGCAGGAAACGATCCATTTGTGCTTCAAAAAATTGACGATTTTTTAATAAATGTTTGGGATTAGGATCATCTAAAGGATATAAAAGAGCGGTTCGTAATGCCTGAATAACAGCCGAAGTTACGTTATACATTGAACGCTGAAAAGTAATGCCTAATTGAATAAGAATATCATCCTCTCCTCGGCAATGTTCTTGATAGTATTTCACTAAATAATCGGGTAGAAAATGATACATATCATCCATCAATAAAGTTGGGGGAATTCCAGCCGTGCCAACGGGAAAAACATCAGCGTATAAAATGCCATAATGAAAGTCTTTTTGTTCATCAGGAACTTGCCCAGCCTGAGCATTATAGGATTTAGTTCCGCGAAAAGGTGAGGTTCGATAAAATACCGCTTCAACGTAGGGCAAAGCTGCTTCATAAAGCCAAGTAAAACCCTTAGATTTAGGAATAATTTCCAAGCATTCTTCCCCAATATAAAGATGATGATAAATGGGACGACCAGCGATCGCAAAAATACCGTTTACAAGGAAATTCATGGCATCGGGAACACCTTTAAAACCACCTTCATCGTAGATATCAGACATTTCAAAAAAGACAGGAGCCATTACTTCCCAAAACAGTCCTAAATTCGAGTAATAAGATAGCTGACGAACCTGTTCTAAAAACATTTCGGGAAATAATTTATATAATCCCAACATGGCTGGATTAGACTTAAAATAAGCTTTAATAGCTTTGTCTGCATTGGCTTTATATTCCTCACTATCGAGATAGGCATCAAACAGACCCATTCCCATATCTCGACCATGCCAATACATCGCTTGCATACAGGCTTCGGCAAATTCCATATTGATGCGATCGTGCCAAAGATGATGGAAAAGTTTGGGCATTTTGCGCGTTTTTCCCTCGTCCATAAATTCTAATAATTCAGGATGGGCTGTACCTTCACCACGCCAAATTCTAAGGTCTGCTTGATCGCCTGCATAATGATTTTCTAAGTCTAAATATTCTTGAGGTAAAAAATATTTGAAAAAGGGTAAAGGATTGAGAAAAACTCGTTCGGCAATATACAACAAATCTCGCCAATAAAAATCCATTGGAACGGCATAAGCTTTATAAATACCAATAATTTGCATCAAATTTTCGGGCGTATCAGGTAACATGGAACCGCCAGCTTCGAGACGATGAATAATATCAGCAAATTTGTGATTAGAAGGTGGAAGTTGAGTCTTTGGTTGAATTACAGTAGCAGTCATAATTTTAATTTAGCGTTAGATTTATAGAAAAAAAGATCTTGCTTAGTTAGCTCAGAATATAGCTTTTTGAGAGGGAAAATATGTTAAGAAAATTTGGATGAATTATGAGTGATTAAAGTTTTTCGGCAATTTGTTGAACGGTAGGAAATTGAGCCATTAAATGATTAGTTGTTGGTTCAATATATTTAACGAGAAAATTAGGTTGAATTCCTAAAAAGAAAATAATTATTGTTAACACTAAAGCAGGAATCGCTTCTGAAGCTAAAACTTTGGGATAATAAGCCAATTTATTATCCAATTTGCCAAAACAGGTACGATTTAACAAAATTACGAAATAAACGGCGGTTAAACCTGAAGCAATAATGCAGAGCAAAGTTGGAATGGGAAAAGTCGCAAAACTTCCTTGAAAAACAATAAATTCGGCAACAAAACCGACTAAGCCTGGAATACCTGCGCTGGCCATACCTGCGGTAATCAATAAAGCACTGATTAAGGGTAAGCCTCGAATGGGATTCATTAAGCCATTGAGTACATCAAGATCGCGGGTTCCAGCTTTGCGTTCCACAATTCCCACCAGATGAAAAAGTAGGGCCAAAATCAAACCATGACTAATCATTTGAGCCACTGCACCAAGAATACTGAGTTCGTTTCCTGCGGCGGCAGCGACCAAAATATAACCCATGTGACCAATGGAACTGTAGGCAACCATGCGCTTGATATCTTTTTGGGCGATCGCGGCTAAAGCTCCATATACAACCGTAATCGTGCCAATAATAGCAAGAGTAGGGGCAATCATGATCCAAGCTTCGGGAAAAAGTTGTAAACCAAAGCGAATTAAACCATAAGTTCCTAATTTTGCTAAAATCCCACCTAATAAAATAGCTGTTGCGGGAGAGGCTTCGGTGTAGGCATCAGGCAACCAGGTATGGAGGGGAACGAGGGGAATTTTAATCCCAAAACCAACGACGATTAAGCCTAATAAAATTAATTGAGTGTTCAAATCAAAGCTTTGGGTTGCTAAGGGATTGTAGTCAAAAGTAGCGTTATTACTTAATAGTCCAATTCCTAAAAATGCAGCTAAAACTAACAGTCCTGACATGGCTGTGTAGAGCAAAAATTTTATGGAAGCATAGCCTCTTTTTTCACCGCCCCAGATAGCGATCATTAGATAAAAAGGGATTAATTCTAATTCATAGAAAATGATGAAAAGCATTAAATTTTCTGCCATTAATGCTCCAGAAATTCCTGCATTAATAAATAATATTAAGGCGTAATATAAGCGCGATCGATCTAAATTTGGGCCAATACTATAAATAGCTATTCCTGTTAATAAGCAATTCAAAATAATTAATGGTAATGATAAACCATCAATTCCCAAGCTGTAATTTAAACCAATTTGGGGAATCCAAGGTAGATATTCCTGAAATTGAAAATTAGGATCACTCAGATTAAATTGACTAAGTAAATAGAGCGACCAGCCGAGAGTTATTACCGCAAATAATTCGGTAAGTTGTCTAAGTTTTCTAGCTTCTAGATTACCTGGAAAAAATCCAATAATTAGCGCGCCAAGAGCAGGTAAAATCAGTAAATTACTAAGCATAGTTTTATAAAAAATCTAACAATTAATAAAAAGTGTGAGGAGAAAAATTAGTGTGAAGAGAAAAATTTAGAAATTAACTTAACAATGAAACTTTGCCTGTATCGAGGTCATAATAAGTGCCAACTACTTTGAGTTTTCCCTGAGCAATTAAATCGCTTAAAACTGGTGATTTTTTGAGGACTGTAATTTGATGATTAATATTAGCTTTGATTGCTTTTTCTAAAGCTATTAGATCATCGTTTTTAGCATTAACATCGCCAATATTAATACTTTTAATTAAACTACCAATTTGTCCTGGTAATTCTCCTCCTTTAATAGCCGCTTTCACTGCGCCACAACGTTCATGACCCATTACTATTAATACTTTTGCGCCCAAAACCAGCGTACCAAATTCTAGGCTCCCAATCTCTTCGGAAGTAGCGATATTACCCGCAATACGACAAACAAATAAATCACCAATACCCTGATCAAAAACAATTTCCATGGGAACTCGTGAATCTGCACAACCAAGAATAGCGGCAAAAGGGGCTTGACCTTCAGCAGTTTCTAATAATCTTTGCCGTGTTTGACGGGGATTAAGAGGTTTTTCAGAGATAAAACGATCATTTCCTGCTATTAATTTTTCTAGGGCTTGGTCGGGAGTAATCTCTTTATTTTGGGCTTGGGCTGCGGGTGGATTAATTAGATTATTCCCTAAAACGCTTGCTATTAGACCAGTTCCGAGAAAACTACCACCATACTTGATCAGGCTGCGACGATTAACGTTAAGTGGATTATTTGTGGATTCCATAATTCAGAATTAAGTTGTTAGATAATAAACAATTGGTTTACATAAACTATAGTTGATGATCTGCATTTTTATTGAGAATATCTAGACTATTTTAATTTAATCCCAATCTTAAAAATAAATCCGCATGGGAAAGGAAAGGCCAACCAATAAAAATTCCGATAAAAGCAATTCCTAGAAACATTGAAAAAACATAAAATTGAGTTTGTCCAGTGACATTATATTTTAAACTTTGCCCACTAAAAACAGTTGCTAGTCCTACTAAATTAACCACTCCATCAACGATAAATCTATCAAACCAATAAACAATTTGAGAAATGATTCCTACAAAAGTAACAATGGTAATTTTATAAAGTTGAGCGGTGTATAAATCGTAGGCAAAGAAATCTTGTAATGCTTTGGAAGGTAATTGAACGGGTTTTTTGATTTGAGGGTTGAGATAAATAAAAGCTGCAAATCCACAAGCGATCGCAGTTGAACTGAGCAATAAACTAGAAATTGTTAGATCAACTTCCTCCCAAGCGGGTAAGAGATGGCATTGTTGCAGAATTAAAGGAACATGAAGCGCGAATCCAGCAGTAATAGTCATGGGTAGGACGAGCGGCCAGAAGGCTTCAGGAGAACGAGCACTCATGGGCTTGGGGTGACCTGCAAAAATTAGAATAAATTCACGAGTAAGACTGAAAGCTGTTAAGGCATTAACTAAAACTATGACACCGACTAGCCAAGGGGAAGTTTGCGCTAATACTGTCGCCATTTTTTGCAATGGCCAGAAGTTTCCTAAAGGAGGAATAGCAACTAAGGATGCACCACCAATGAGATAGCAAATTCCTGAAATGGGACGACGTGACCATAAACCACCATATTGAGTCAAGTTTTGGGTAATAGTATTCCACACAATGCCGCCAATTGTCATTACTAATAAGGACATCGCGATCGCGTAGGTGAAAAGTAGCGTTAGAGCGGTATCATCTTGACCAGTTCCCACAGCAATAAACACTAATCCCATATAAGCACTAACAGAATAGGAAAGTGATCGTTTAATATCGATCTGGGCGATCGCAATTAAAGAAGCACCAATTGCTGTGGCAACACCGACACTAATCATAACAAGAGAAGCAATCGGAGAAAGTGCGAAAATAGGCTGTAATTTAATCAAAACCCAAGCACCTGTCGAAACTACAATTGTATTGCGTAAGATAGTTGCGGGTAAAGGGCCTTCCATCGCTTCATCTAACCAAAGATGCAATGGAAATTGAGCACATTTCCCCAATGGGCCTGCAATTAAACTTAAAGAAAGTAAAGTGGCAACGGTTGGATCAAGATTAGCAGTAGCAGCCCATTCAGCTAATTGATCATAATTCCAAGTTCCTGCTAAAGGTAAAAGTGCAACAACTCCCATCAGCAAAATTAAATCCCCAATTCTCTTAGTTAAAAAGGCATCTCTTGCACCTGTTACTACTAAAGATTGATTGAACCAATAACCAATTAATAGGTAAGTTCCTAATGTCAAAATCTCCAGCACAACATAACTAAAAAATAACGAATTACAAAGAACTAAAGTACAAATTCCTGCTTCAAATAAGGCAATCAAAGAATAAAATCTGGCCCAACCCCAATCCATTTCTAAATAGCCAACAGCGTAAATTTGAGCAGCTAGATTTAAGCCTGTAATTAGAACTAATGCGCCAACATTAACAACTGAAATAGCAATATCAAAAGTAATGGTTAAATTCGCGGCCTGAAGCCAAGGAAAAGACAAATAAATAGGAGCATGATTCCAGATCGCAATTAGTGCAAAGAAACTATGAATAAAACCAATCAGGGTCATCAAGATATTCAAATAACCCGATGGCCTTGGCCCTGTTTGACGAATAATACTCGGCGACCAAGGAATAGCTAACAATGCACCGATCAAGGCATAACAAGGCACCAACCAGACACTCTGGCTGAAAATTTCTAGCATGGTTTTTACCCGTTAATCAACGGACAGTAGGAAAAATTTGCGATACTTAACTCGGTTAATGTATAGAGTTAAAATTATCTTGTTCAAATAATCATAGAGCCAAGTGAATGATTTTGTAAATACCGTTTGTCCAATTTGGTATAAGAATTTCTAATAATTCGCAAAAGTTATTAGTAAAATAAAAAACGAGTAAAAGTTACAGACAGCCAGCAAAAAGGCGAAATCGTCATCAAAATAAGCTTGGGAAGTATTTTTGAGAACAAAGCCAGATGATAATAAGTTTGATTTTAAAAAATATCAAGGTGATTTTATCCTTGCCGCTAAAAATATTTATAGTCAGCTTCTATTAAATTCAATCAAATTAACAATAGATAAAATGTCAGGAATAATTCAGTAAATTTCCAGACCAGGCTATACTAAGCTTAAAAATTTGTTTACAATCTTTAGTGGTCACAAATAACGGCCAACAGATAAGTTCGCTCATCATACAACTAATCCCATCGGTAACATGAACGCAGGAATTGACCTTAGAAGTAGTTTTATTGAAACGCTCCAGGATTTGGGACTGCCATTAGGTGTTTCTCAAGCTTTTTGGATTCCCCTCCCTTCAATCTTGATGATTATTGGAGCAACTGTCGGCGTATTGGTGGTAGTTTGGCTAGAACGAAAGATTTCTGCGGCTGCTCAACAGCGTGTTGGCCCAGAATTTGCGGGGCCTTTGGGAGTTTTACAACCCGTTGCCGATGGGATGAAATTAGTCTTTAAAGAAGATGTCGTTCCCGCTAAAGCTGATCCTTGGTTATTTACCCTCGGCCCCGTTTTAGTTGTTATGCCCGTATTTTTGTCTTATTTAATTATTCCCTTTGGACAAAATTTAGTTATTACAGACTTAAATGTCGGGATTTTCCTGTGGATTGCTTTATCTAGCGTCGCGCCTATTGGTTTATTAATGTCGGGCTATTCTTCCAACAATAAATATTCTCTGTTGGGTGGATTACGGGCTGCTGCACAATCTATTAGTTATGAAATTCCTCTTGCTTTTGCTGTTTTGGCGATCGTGATGATGTCTAATAGCATGAGTACTATTGATATTGTTAATCAACAATCGGGTTATGGTATTTTAGGCTGGAATATTTGGCGACAACCCGTTGGTTTTATTATTTTTTGGATTTCAGCTTTAGCAGAATGTGAACGTTTACCCTTTGATTTACCCGAAGCAGAAGAAGAATTAGTCGCAGGCTATCAAACCGAATATGCGGGCATGAAATTTGGTTTATTTTATGTCGGTTCCTACGTTAACCTAGTTTTGTCTGCTTTAGTCTTTGCTATTCTTTATTTAGGCGGTTGGGAATTTCCGATTCCTTTAGATAAATTAGCTAGTTGGCTCGGCATCAGTGAAACCGAAGCTTGGTTGCAAATTGTGACGGCGGCTTTGGGAGTTACCATGACTATCCTGAAAGCATACTTTTTAATCTTTATTGCCATTCTTTTGCGCTGGACAGTTCCACGTGTACGGATTGACCAACTATTGAATTTGGGTTGGAAATTTCTGTTACCCGTTTCTTTAGCTAATTTATTGATTACTGCCGCCTTGAAACTCGCTTTTCCCTTTGCTTTTGGCGGTTAATTATTAATTAAATTCAAAATCTAAAATCATCTAACTAAGGACAAATCCTATGTTCAAGATTCTCAAACAAGTCGGTGATTACGCAAAAGAAACCTTCCAAGCCGCTAAATATATTGGAGATGGTCTGGCGGTCACCTTTGATCACATGGGTCGTCGTCCTGTCACGGTGCAATATCCCTACGAAAAATTAATTCCTTCAGAACGGTTTCGGGGAAGAATTCATTTTGAATTTGATAAATGTATTGCCTGTGAAGTTTGTGTGCGGGTTTGTCCGATTAATTTACCCGTTGTCGATTGGGAATTTAATAAACAAATCAAGAAAAAAGAACTCAAACATTACAGTATCGATTTTGGAGTTTGTATTTTCTGCGGTAATTGTGTGGAATATTGCCCAACTAACTGTTTGTCCATGACTGAAGAATATGAATTAGCCGCCTATGATCGCCATGAATTGAATTATGATAGCGTGGCTCTGGGTCGTTTACCCTACAAGGTGACTCAAGATCCGATGGTGACTCCTTTACGACAATTAGGTTATTTACCCAAAGGCGTAATTGAACCCCATGATTTGCCTGTGGGTAGTCAGCGATCGGGAAAACGCCCTGAGGAATTGATTTCAGATTAAAACTTGATTTTCGGGTGTGTTGGCAAGAGTTTAATGCACCATCATAGATTAAAGATTAAATCCAAACTTATTCAGGAGATTAACAAAGTGAATTTGGCAGAAGGTGTGCAGCTTGTATCCTTTGGTATTTTAGCTTTTTTGGTATTAGGCACGGCTTTGGGAGTAGTTTTGCTTTCAAATATCGTTTATTCAGCTTTTCTATTGGGCGGAGTTTTTATCAGTATTTCGTGTATTTACATTCTCCTCAATGCAGATTTTATTGCCGCAGCCCAGATTTTGGTTTATGTCGGGGCAGTGAATGTCTTAATTCTTTTTGCGATTATGCTCGTTAATAAAAAAGAGGATTTTTCCTATTCACCCAGTCTTTGGATACGAAAAGTCGGAACTGGTCTGGTTTGTGCGGGTTTATTCACCTTATTGTCAACAATGGTTTTAATTACGCCTTGGGCGATCGCACCTCAACCAAAGATTCCCTTGACGAACACAATTGTGACTATTAGCAAACACTTGTTTAGTGATTTTTTATTACCTTTTGAGTTAGCTTCGATATTACTTTTAATGGCAATGGTTGGAGCGATTATTTTGGCACGTCGAGACTTTATTCCTGAAACTTCCATCGAAGAACCGATCGCAACGGCTTTGACTTTACCCGAACGTCCCCGCGAATTAGTATCAGCCAAAAAGTAAATAGTTAAAAATAATGAATTAAAGAGGTTTTTTTATGCACTTACAATTGGAATATTGTTTGATTTTAGCAGCAGCGTTATTTTGTATTGGCATTTATGGATTGATTAACAGTCGCAATGCGGTGCGGGTTTTAATGTCGATTGAATTATTACTAAATGCGGTAAATCTCAACTTACTAGGATTCTCTAATTTTCTAGATCCCGTTGGCATTAAAGGTCAAGTTTTTTCGGTTTTTGTTATTACAGTTGCAGCGGCAGAAGCGGCAGTAGGATTAGCAATTATCTTGGCTATTTATCGAAATCGAGACACCATTGACATGGAGCAATTTAATTTATTGAAGTGGTAGTTATTGATTGGGGGAGTATTAATTCTTCCCTATTTAACTAAGCAGGATATTATTAAAAATGTTGAATATTTTGACTTGATTTCCCTGCGATCGCCTGCCTAATTTTATGACTGAAAACTTATCAAGAATTATCGAAGAAATTGCTGGTTAATAATATTTAAACTTGAATAATTAAAACTGAAAAATAAGATAATTTTAGGTTAGGATAATTTTCTAAATCTCGATAAACTTTTTCCTCAGTTGTTGTTGCTTTTTCAACTATCCAAGCTTGTTTTAACAAATTCCGTTTTTGTAAAATTTGCCAAACTGTTTGATAAACAGAACTAACTTTCATTAAGACAATTACTTCCGCCCAAACTAAAACTTTTTCTAACTCATCAATAGTATAAAGAGCGGGTAAAACAACTAAACGTTGCTGACGAATTGTTAACGGGATTCCTAACGCCGCCGCCGCTGCCATTGGTGAACAAACCCCTGGAATTCGTTCAATCTTAACTTCTGGTTGTTGTTGTTTCAAAGTGTCGGCTAAATAAGTAAAAGTGCTATAAAAACTAACATCTCCTTCACAGGCAAAAACTATATCTTGACCTTGTTTTAGATAAGTCCAAATAGTTTCAGCAGCAACTTGCCAAGCATTTTCTAAGATAGTTTCATCTAGAACGTAAGGAAAATTTAAAGGTAACTTTTGTTGGTGTTCTGTTAACCAAGGTTGAATGATTTTTGCGGCAACGCCTATTTGATTATTAATGCCCGCAGGAAAAGCAATAATAGAGGTATTTTGTAATAGCTTTAAACCCTTAATTGTAATTAATTCGGGATCACCTGTTCCCACACTCACGCCGTAGAGAATCCCTGATTTTTGAGTCATGTTTAAATCTGTTTTTAAAGTAAATGAATATTGTTTATTTTATTGCAAAAAAATGCTATTTACCCGCGATCGCTTAATAATTGATACCTAGATTCTAAAATTTAGCCACCTACTTGCTTTGACAAAAATCAGAAAAATACGCTAATACAAAGAAGTTTACTGCTCACCGAACGATACAGAAACTATGATTCAAACAACTTCTCCCCATTTACTTAGCCCAATTCAGTTAGGAGATTTATCCTTACCTAACCGCGTTGTTTTGGCTCCTTTAACGCGATCGCGGGCGGGCGAAAGTCGAATTCCCAATGAACTAATGGCAACTTATTACGTTCAACGAGCCTCGGCGGG
>JANNLO010000139.1:0-2748 GCA_031396835.1 Snowella sp. SOY_38_metabat_116 | reverse complement strand
AGACCTCTTGCATAAATATAATATGTTATGATGAGGGGTTTTTAAAAATAGGTTTAATAGGATCGCTTGCCTGAATTTATCGTGTAAAAAAAGAAATACAATCATTTGTTAAAGTGGAAAATAAAATCACTCATCGTAGATATGGAATATCGCAAGGCAAGAAAACTATCGGCAAATCAATTCAAAAGACTGACAGGGGTTCAAAAAACGACTTTCAAGCGCATGGTAGAGTTGGTCAAAAATGAGGAGAAAAAGAAAAAGAAGCTGGGTCGTCCGTGTAAATTACGAATAGAAGATCAAGTGTTAATGACCCTTCAGTATTTAAGAGAATATAGAGTCCAGTATCATATTGGAACAGACTGGGGAGTATCAGAATCAACGGTTTGTCGTATAATTCAGAAAATTGAAAATATCTTAATTCGTTCAAGAGTGTTTAGCCTTCCCGGAAAGAAAGCGTTACGTCAAAAAGGGACAGAAGAAAAAGTAGTAGTAATGGATGTGACAGAGAGTCCGATAGAAAAACCGAAACAAAGTCAGAAAAGCTTTTATAGTGGAAAGCAAGGCGAGCATACCTTAAAAACCCAATTAATGATTGATTTAAAAACCTTTAAAATTATCTGTCTAGCGAGTGGTAAAGGGAGAGTGCATGATTTTAATCTCTTTAAAAAGAGTGGAGTAAAAGTTGAAGATTCCATAAAAATCCTTGCCGATAAAGGTTATCAAGGGATTGCCAAAATCCATAGATTAAGTGAAACACCGATTAAGAGAAAAAAGGGTAAAAAGTTAACAAAAGAAGAAAAGGAATATAATCGGTTACTGAATCGTCTACGAGTAGTAGTAGAACATGTTAATCGGCGATTGAAAATATTCAGGATACTCTCTTCAAGGTATAGAAATAGACATCGTAGATTCGGGTTAAGAGCCAATTTAATAGCAGGTCTTTATAATTACGAGTTAGAAGTTAAAAATGTAGAAGTAAAAGCGTAGATGAAAACAAAATAATTGCTTCAGTTTCAGCTTTTGAATACAGGCTGAAGAAATTAGTGATGCCAATTTTAGTTTTTTTATTTAAGGAAATTATTTTGGCTAAGTTTGCGATGAGTTTTTGACAGTTTTTGAGAGCAGAGAGAAATTTTCTAGCTTGGATTTATTCCCTTTTTGAACCGTTAAACAACTTTTGCAAGAGGTCTAGTGTCAGCAATGAGGAAATCAAAGATCCTAACACAGGAGAATCGTTGGGCCATTTAGAAATCGTGAAGGGAACAGGCAGAGTTGTTCATCTTCAAGATAAAGTCGCTACCATTGAATCTGATAAAACCCGCTCTTATCTGCGGAAATCGGTCAGTCCCTATGGTTCATTTTTAAGAGACCAGGAAGTAATTGAGGTTTCAGAACTTGTTCCTTTTGATAATCCTCAAGTTGGAGATTTTGTTAAACCGATATGACATTAAGCGATGAGCGATCGCGCAAGAGCTTATTATGGTCGCGCAAGAGCTTATTGTTGTTGTTTAGGCACGTTATTGGAATGTATTTCTGAGGCTCAACCTTTTGCAAGTGATGCTATCTTAGAGTTATTAGACCGCTCTATTGATGAAGCTTAAGCGACTATTGCGGCGACTGAAGCAACTGTTAACGAGGAAAAAAGGAGTTTTGATTTACTATGACTCAAGAGCAATTTATTCCTGATATTGAACAGGTTAAAAAGGTTTCTCTACAATTCCAAGAAGTATTTCAGCGAATGGACAGAGAAATTGGAGTTTTAGATGGTCTAATTGCGGAATTAGATCAACAAATTCAGACTACACGGCGATCGCGCTTTTCAACGGCTAAATCTCTCAATGTGATTCCTTAGTTAAGTTCATGGTTAATGCAGAAAAGCTAGAGCGTCCACCTTTAGAGTATTTTTTAAATCTTAAGTATCCTATCTCGATTTATCCTGAAGATGAGGGCGGATATACAGCAATAATTCCTGATTTACTAGGGTGTATGACTCAGGGGGAGACGTTGGAAGAAGTGGTTATGAATATTGAGGAGGCTCGTCATCTATGGATAGAGACGGTTTATTGTAGTAATAAAAAAGAAATTCCGCCTCCATCAAGAAAAAGCGAAACTTTTAAGAACTGTGTATGATTTCAACATTGTAATCGTTAAAAACTTAAGAAACACTCTCATAAAGCCAATCAGTTAAGCTTTTAAAATCTTCTTTTCCGTATAATGAAATTAAATCATAATTTATACTGTGTTTATTGGCTTCTAATATAGCAGCTTTTGGCATATCTTTTGAACCAATGATATTGCCGAAACTTCTGCTTCGCTCTTCCTCGTATTCATGGGGGTTTTGAATTGCTATTTTGCCCTTATTTCTTCCTATAGCAGTTAATCCTTTTGCGCCATCTTGTTCCATTCCAGCTAATATCAATCCAAGTTTATTGGATACTCTCATTTCCGCAAACTGGCTCATGATAGCATCAATACAAGGAAGGTAACGAAGATTATCAGTATATCGATCATAGTGCTTCAAGCAATCCGATTCTCTCTTAGAACATTTGATTATCAAATTATCGTCAATCTGACAAAGACTAACTTCAAATTCAGAAATTCCACGATTTTTACTGTTACCCCAAGTGTCAGGCAGTATATAGGGCTTGCTGAATAAAGCTGAAAGCGTTATTGAAAAAGGGCTGGGGAGATTTAGCGAGAAAAAAAGTGCGAGAAAAAGGTCTAGAATGAGTAAAAAGGCTTGCACCC
>JANNLO010000110.1:0-18150 GCA_031396835.1 Snowella sp. SOY_38_metabat_116 | reverse complement strand
TAATTTTTCCCATTCTTCTGCGTCAAAGCTTATTGCTTTTAATTGCTCTGCTCTATTCATGAATTCGTCTCCTATTTAAGTATAATTCTACACTGGGAAGGGAGTAAGAATAACTTATCATTCTTTTTTCTTAACCTATGGCAGATATCCCATTTACATTAGACAAACTGAGGATTCTCAAGGCGATCGCGATACACAGCCAAAACTCTTAAATGCTACAAAATTCAAAAAAGTCAAGATAAGCTAGAAAAGCGTTAAATTATAGGAATTATCAAACTTAAACTAGCAACTCTGATTAATGTCTTATTTATCAAACTTTTGGAAATTTTCTCGCCCTCATACTATCTTTGGTACGAGTCTTAGTGTTTTTGCGTTGTATTTTATTAATTTGGCAACCAGTCAAAATTTTATTACTGGAGATAATCTCCGACAACTTTTGGGCGTGTGGCTAGCCTGTTTATGCGGAAATATTTATATTGTTGGCTTAAATCAACTTTATGATGTCGAAATTGATCAGGTTAATAAGCCTGATTTGCCATTGGCTAGTGGTCAATTTTCCCTCAACCAAGGACGGTGGATTGTTGGTTTAGCAGGATGTTTAGCGATTTTTCTGGCTGCACTATTGGGTTTTTGGCTGGAAATAACCGTTGGCGTGAGTTTATTGATTGGCACGGCTTATTCCGTTCCGCCCATCCGTTTGAAACGCTTTCCTTTGTTGGCTGCATTTTGTATTTTGACAGTGCGGGGTATTATTGTAAATTTAGGATTATTTTTGCAATTTAGCGGAGCTTCAAGACAAATAGAATCTATTTTCTCACTGCCTTTAGTTGTGTGGGTATTAACCCTATTTATTTTAATTTTTACGATCGCGATCGCTCTTTTCAAAGATGTGCCTGATTTAGAAGGAGACAGAAAATTCCAGATTCAAACCTTCACTTTAATTTGGGGGGCATCAATAATTTTTAAGTTGACCTGTTGGGTGATTGCTTTTTGTTATTTGGGCATGGCAGTAATTGGAATTTTGGGTCTAAATTTTATCAATATACCTTTTTTTGTGGGTTATCATCTGGTATTACTAGCTTTACTTTATTGGCAAAGTCAATCTGTAGATCTAACTCAAAAAAACGCGATTACTAACTTTTATCAATTTATTTGGAAGTTATTTTTCTTGGAATATATTCTGCTTCCTATCGCTTGTTTTTTGCCTGTCTAGGTAAGTTCATAAAAATTACTAAAATCCTCATAAAATTTCTGGTTCTCTTAAATCTCCTAATGTTTTAAAACTGTAAATAGTGCATTAATTGGGAAGTCAATTCACTTTCTAAATTAAGACGACGTTGAAAATCAACTAAGTTTTTAAAACTACCTTTTTCTTGACGATCACCCAAAATTTGTTCAGCTAGAAAAATATCTAAAAAAGGAATATTTAAAAGTTGCTCTAAACTTGCGTTATTAATCTTTAAACGTTGGGGAGTTAATAGACTTTCGGGATCGTAATAAGCAAAAGAGATAATATTTTCTAGGAATTTAATTCGTTGAATCGGCATATTCAGCGCGGCAGCTAAATCTGCGATCGACAAAAACTGCATTCCCATTGCTGTTAATTCAACCAAATTACGGGCTTGATGGATAGAAATACCTGGTAAACGTAACCATTCATCGACTGTTGCTTGATTAACTTCGATTTTAATGCCTAATTCCGCCGCGATCGCGATTTCTTCCAAAGATTGAAAACGATAAAAAGGATCATTAAAAATCTTGCGTTTAAGAGATTGTCGCCGAAGATTAAGCATATTAATTAAACTTTAATTACCCTAAATTCGTTAAACAATATGATCAATTAATTGACGACGTTTCTGCTCAAATTCATATTCTGAGACCAAACCTTCAGCCCGCAATTGTTCTAATTCTCTAAGAGCATTGGCCACCGCCGCAACTTGGGGAGCTTGAAATGGATTCGTAAAATGACGCTTCGTTGGTGACAAATTACCCGCATTAAACTGCTGTTGAAATTCCTCTTCCCCTTGCACCAAATACCAAACCGCATCGATCGCGCTGGCTATGCGTGGAATGGGCGTATTCCAAAGTAGTAAATAAATAACTCCCCACAAAGGTTGTCCTAAATAGAATTTTTGTAATCCCGCAATTGGCCAAGGTAAAATTGTTGCTAAAAGTGCTAATGCGATCGCCGTCCGACGATTTTTGGGTAAATTCAATAACTTTTCTAGAACTAGCATATTTTTAAAAAATTTATAATCTGAGCGATCGCCTGAGTATTTTATTCTTAATAATTTACTAAGCTATTTTCTAATTGTCGCTAACAAAATCTTCTCTGAATTATACAAGATAAACTAATTTTAATCAAGTTAATTGTTATGGTTGTAATTAAGTTTCA
This sequence comes from Snowella sp. SOY_38_metabat_116, assembly GCA_031396835.1. Classification (GTDB taxonomy): domain Bacteria; phylum Cyanobacteriota; class Cyanobacteriia; order Cyanobacteriales; family Microcystaceae; genus Snowella. Next base: position 15,755 of record JANNLO010000110.1, on the reverse strand, counting down.
TATTGCAAGTTAGAGATTAAGTCAAGCTCCAATAAAATCTTCAAAAAATTAACCGCGATCGCCTAAATACTATTATTTATTCTGATATTATTTCTGATTGAAAAAGAGTTGGTTGATCGTTCAAAAGTGATTTGGGCGGAACAAATCCTAGATGTTGATAGGCAGCTGCCGAGGCGATTCGACCTCTGGAAGTGCGATTAAGATAGCCAATTTGCAATAAGTAAGGTTCATAGACTTCTTCAATCGTTTTACTATCTTCTCCGATTGCTGCGGCGATCGCTTCTAATCCTACTGGCCCTCCCTGAAATTGGTTAATCAAAGTACTTAATAATAAACGATCTGTCCAATCCAAACCTTTTTGATCTACTTGATATAAATTAAGTGCTTCAGTGGCGAGTTCTGCTGTAATTTCAGCTTGTTTTTTAACTTGGGTATAATCTCTTACTCTTTTTAGCAAACGATTAGCAATACGAGGTGTTCCCCTAGCTCGACGGGCAATTTCTTCGGCTCCTTTTTGACTAATTGGTGTATTCAAAATTTGAGCAGTTCGTAACACAATTAATGTCAGTTCATCTACTTCATAAAAACGCAATCTCTGAATTAATCCAAAGCGATCGCGGAGAGGAGAAGTCAAGGCTCCAATCTTTGTTGTTGCCCCGATTAAAGTAAATTTGGGCAAAGGTAAACTCCGAATAGTCGCACTTTTTCCCTTCCCCATCGTAATATCCAAACGATAATCTTCCATCGCAGGATAAAGTAATTCTTCTGTAAGACGATTAAGACGATGAATTTCATCAATAAAGAGAATATCGCCTGGTTGTAAGCTGATTAATAAACCCGTAATATCTCGCGGACGTTCTAAGGCAGGAGCAGCCGTAATTTTACATTTAACCTTCATTTCTGTCGCTAAAATCAGTGAAAGAGTAGTTTTGCCTAAACCAGGCGGCCCATAAAGTAGTAAATGGTCAATCGGTTCTTGTCGGTTTTGTGCGGCTTGAATTGCAATTTTAAGAACTTCTTTTAGATCTTTTTGTCCAATATATTCATCCAAGGTTTGGGGACGAATGGTTTCTTCATTACTGCCAATTTCTTCGGGTGTAACGGTTGGTTTTAAAAGAGTTTTTTCTGTTTTAACAAGAGATTTGTCAGGTTCATCTGAAGAAGGAACAGAACGTTTAATAGCCATAATTTACTGAAGTAATCTTGGTTCATCGGTAAGTACTATGCAAAAAGTCGATCAAAATGCTAAGAAAGCATACATCTCACTAAAAAATTACTAAAATTTCTGAACCCAAAACCTCTTCCTTTTACTAACTTGAGTTGATTATTAACGCCCTCAACTATGGTATTCGTCCTTTGTCTATCAAAATAAGCAGTAATTTTTCTGCCCTTTTACTAGCGCGATTTCATCTATCCCTACTCTTTTTAGATCCGATAGATTTTGCTTCGTTAATTCTGACATTACACCTTACTATCACTCTTTGAATTTCTTCTTCTATTACATTATTTCTTTTGCTTACATTCAGTATGTCTCTATCTTTTACCTCCTCTAAAATTTTTACACTTAATCTTTTTGTATATGTTCTCTTTTTCTTTACGATACTCAAGTCTTCACTAAATGGTTTTCCACATTTTTTAGATTTCCATTGACGACAATTTAACTTTAAATATAGGTCTTGGCCACATATTGGGAAATACTTTACCATAAAATCATGATTTTGATGGATTTTATGACTTATTTCACCGCAGCGAGGACAAATTGCTTTCTTCTTTTTTTTTCCACATGAAAAAATGCCAATATTTTCAATATGTTGATATTCTTGAATAATTATGTTTTTTAAGTTTAAAATTTCGTCTAGCATTGCTTTTTTGTCATAGCTCTTCTTTCCTTATTTTAGGATAAAGTTATATTCTATGCAATTTATTTATTTTCTAAATATTATCAAAATTCTTTGCTGGTAAGCATTATTACTATTATCTTCTTCTTTTTTCTAATTGATTATGTTTTTTCTTTATTTGCATACTATCTACCAAAGAACCTGTTTTATATGATAAACAAACCATTCAATGCGTAGCTTTTTTTGCTACTTAGAATCATCCATTAATGCCCTTTTCCTATTTTTTAACTTTTTCAGTAAACCTTATTTCTTCTTAATAATTTATGGCCTTTATTTGGACAGTTCCCACTCAACCTTTTGTAGATCAAAAACTTCTCCACCATGGACTTCGTCAATCACTTTCTGTTTTTCGCCAACCCCACTATTTAGAAAACGTTGTTCAGTGTTTTTTTAATATTCTTAATAATCGGCAGGGTCAAACATTAGTGATTGGGGGAGATGGTCAAGATATTACTCAAGATTTTTTACAAACGATCCTTAAGATGGCGGCAGCTAATGATTTTGAACGAGTTATTGTCGGCGTTCAAGGCTTACTTTCTCCAACGATCGCGTCTTATTTGATCCGTCGTCATACTGCGATCGCGGGAATCTTAATTCAAATTCATCCCTCAGAAAAAGGAGTAGAAATTCATCTAGATTACTATCTAAGTAATGGTTCAAAAGCTCCTAATCATGTCTTAGAAGGCATTCAAGAACGCACCCAAATTATTCAGAATTATCAAATTTTAAAAATAGGAGATATTTCTCTCCAGCATTCAAAGATTATATCACTAGAAAATTTTAGTGTAGAAATTGTTAATTCTGTTGATTTTTATGAAAAATTGATGTCTTCGATTTTTGATTTAGACGGTATTCAACACTTTTTAAAAAATCAAAATTTTCGAGTCGGGGTAGCGTGTCTTGACCCTATAAATTATGCCTATACTCAACATTTATTAGAAAAAAATCTGGGTTTATTACCTGGAACTGTCACCTTTGAAATGGCTCCAATATTCCTAGATCCCCTAATTGGAGCGACTAATTTGCCTTGGAAAATTGATCCGCCAGATATAACTTGTATTTTAGCGGGCGATCGCTACGGGATTTTTGGTCAAAATATTGGAGTAACGGCCAGCGACAGTTTAGCAATTCTGACCGCTAATTCGCCTCTTATTCCCGCTTATCGAGGAACAATTACCGCCATCACCAGATCTCTATTTAGTAGTATTGCAGTCGATCACGTTTGTTCATCTTTGGATATTGCCTGTTATGAAACTCCCCCAGAATGGCAATTTACTAGCCAATTAATGGACACTCAAGGAGTCAATTTTGGTGGTAATGAAGAGGGGAAAATTGGAGCAAATTATAGTCGAGAAAGTGATGGATTGTGGGCTTTATTATTTTGGTTAAATCTATTAGCAACTAGGCAAAAATCTGTACTGGAAACGGTTCAAAATCATTGGCAACAATACGGACGAAATTATCACGGTTGTCAATCCTATTCTGGTTTATCTTTTACCATGATTTACGAACAATTACATTTGCTTAGTACTCTCAACCTCCGAGGAAAAGAATATGGAAAATATCAAATTGCCTATAGCCAACCCCTTAGTTTCTACGATACTGCTCAATTTCAACAAGTAGAACAATTGGGATTATGTTTAGTATTTACTGATGGTTCTCGTTTGATTTTTAAATTAGATTCACCTTCTCTTTATAATCAGCAAGTAAATTTAAATGTTTATGCTGAAAGTTATGAGCCAGATCCGAGGAAACACTTCTTACCTTTTGAAACGGTTCTTTTTCCTCTTTTTGAGCTAGCCGAGGCGATCACCCAATTAGATCCCCATTAAAATATTCATAGTTTCAACGCTTAAATTAGAAGCTATAAAAAATATTTATACTATTACTTAGATTTCTATTTTAAAAAATGGTGATCGCAAAAAATTCTTGTTAGCAATAATCGCGATCAATTCCAAAATAAAAGATTAAAAACGAAGGCAATTGCAGCGAAAGTTTAAAGATATATCAACGAAATCATACAGTTCGTCACAGACTGCGAAAATAGAATTAATGGGGAATTATTAATCTTTAAATCGTGTTCTTCAACAAGAGTTTTCATGGTTTCATTTTTCCTAAAAACCCAAATTCCAGTTATTTTATCAGCTCATCAAAAGCTCAATAAAATGGAGATCGCCTATCAAAATTTTACTTGCCTCCAGACCCTGACAGGACATTTAGGATCGGTCTATGCAGTCACCATAACACCCGATAATCAGCAAATTGTCAGTTGGAGTTTGGATAAAACGCTGAAAATTTGGGATTTGGCAACGGGAGAATGTCTGCGGTCACAAACAGGATTTTCGAGTGTCAATACTGTCACCATGACACCAAATGGAAAAAATTTAATTAGCACAAGTTGGGATGAAACTCTGACTATTTGGGATTTAGTAACAGGAAATTGTTTAAAACGCTTCAAAACTCTGGCAGGAGAAGAAGTTATCGCTAGTTCAATCGCTATTACCCCCGATGGCAAGCAAATTATTAGTAGTAGTTGGGATAAAACGGTTAAAATTTGGGATTTAGCGACGGGAATGTTTCTCAAGCAATTAGAAGGACATATTGGGGACGTTAATTCGGTAATTTTAAGCCCCGACGGTCAACAAATTTTCAGTGGCAGTTGGGACGGCACGATTAAAGTTTGGGGCTTGGAGACAGGAAATTGTTTACAAACCCTTAAAAGTCGCTCCCATCAATTTGATTGTTTGGCGATCGCGCCCGCAGAAAAAATTTTAGTCGCATCTAGTAAAAATAAAGCTCTAACTTTTTGGGATTTAATCACAGGAAAATGTTTAAGAACTATTCGCGGTCATTCCAAAGAAATTGTCGGTATTTTAATCACTCCTGATGGAAAAACAGTGATAACCGCCAGTTGGGATGAAACTATTCGCTTTTGGAATTTGTCAACGGGAGAATGTTTTAAAATTTTGGAAGGACATTTAGGCAGAATCTGGGCGATCGCACTAACTAATAATGGTAAAAAATTGATTAGTGGTAGCCAGGATAAAACTATTAAAATTTGGGGCATTAACCACTAACTTTTTTAAAATTCTGGATTATTTCTGAGAATCTGACAAAATACGGCCAATAGTACGATTTTCTGGGGTAAAAGTTTGTTTAGCCACTCGTTGAATATCCGCAGGAGTTACAGCCGCAATCTCTTCCAATTGCTTAAATAAATTTCGCCAATCTCCTGTTTTAACTTGATATTCTGCCAAAGAGCGAGCCATGCCAACATTAGAACCTAAACCCCGCAATAAGCCCGCTTGAAGCTGATTTTTAGCTCGTTCTAACTCTTCTTGACTAACTGGCTCAGTTTTTAATCGTTCAATTTCTTGACGTAAGGCTTGTTCAGCTTGATCAACTGTTGCATTAGGAGCAGTTTGGGCATAAAAAAGCATTAAGTTTGGGTATTTATCTCCAGGAAAGCCATTGTCTCCTTCAGCAACCAGGGCAACTTTTTTATTTTCTACTAAAGCTTTATAAAGACGGGCCGTGCGACCTTCGCTCATAATTGTGGAAATTACTTCATAAACTGCATTATCAGGGCTTTTTAAAGCAGGACGATGATAGCCTTCTAGATACCAGGGTTGGGAATTTAATTTGAGGGTAACTTCCTTGGTTTTAGTTTGTTGGGGTTCAACTTTGGTCAATGGAGATGGAGCAGATTTTTTCGGGAATCTTCCAAAATATTGCTGTGCAAGCTTTTTAACCTGATTCGGGTCAACATTTCCCACAATGGCGATGGTCAAATTGTTAGGGCCATAATACTTTTGGAAAAAATCTTCTATATTTTTGCGTGTCAGATTACGAATATCTTGATCATAGCCAATTGTCGGGCGTTTGTAGGGATGAACATCATAAGCTTTATCTAAAAAGGCTTCAACCATCAGCCCAATAGGACTATTATCCGTTCTCATGCGACGCTCTTCGAGAATAACCTGTTGCTCCTTATAAAATTCTCGAAAGACTGGCTGCATAAATCGTTCGGATTCTAAAGACATCCAAAGTTCTAGTTTATTGGAAGGAAAACTATAAAAATAAACGGTTGAATCAGTAGAAGTTGCTGCATTAATGCCAACTCCACCAGATTGTTGAACAATTTGACCAAATTCATTGCGTTTAACATACTGATTCGCTTGAGATTGAATTTGATCGAATTCTTTTTGCAGATTTTTAGTTGCCACTTCATTCTTTTGAATTTGGGCTTGATGAAGTTTTTCGGCGACAGTATCCAGTTGCGCTAAAAGAGACTGCTCCGATTTATAGTCGGTTGTACCAATGTTTTGAGTGCCTTTAAAGGCTAAATGTTCTAAAAAATGGGCGACTCCCGTTTGTCCATCGGGTTCATTAGCTCCACCCACATCGGCATAGGTAAAAAAAGAAACAACTGGTGCATCATGATTTTCCATGACGATAAATTTCATGCCGTTGTCTAATTGAAATTCGGTAACTCGACTAATCGCTTGATTGAGATAAGGCTTAATTGAAGTGTTATTAGCTATAGATTGGGATAGGGAAGAATCTGCTTGAGCAATAACGGGAAAACTTGTCCAAATCAGCGTAATAAAAATGAAGAGAAACATTAATTGGGGATGGCGTTGGGAAATTTTAGAGAAGCGCATTAGCATACGGTCGTTAGGATTACCAAGATTCATGTTTTATCATAACCTTTTGAGAAATACAGGCGATCATCTTTGAGTTTAGATAATACAAGATTAGTTTTTAAGGCTAATTTTATATTTTTTAATTAGGAAAACTTTAAAGTATTTACTGAAGATTATTTTGAATATTTATAGATTGACAAATCCATTGCTTAAAATCAGTAATAACTAGTTTTTTTACTTATTAATAACTATAGGGATCGGCAGGAGTGGGAATCGTTTTAACTGATTGTGCATTGAGAACTAATTGTCGTTTTAAGGTCGTTGTTTTTTGTAAGTTTTGACTATTTATATTCAAAGTTTCTGTTTCCATTGTACCTTTAACTTCTAACCAACTATCCTGGGGAAATTGACGACGAGTTCCTTCTAATCTCACGGGCAAAGCAACTGGATAAACATCAACGGCACAGCAAGTAAGAATAAAGCGAGTTAACAAAATATAGTTATCAGGTAAATCTTTGGGATAGACCACAAAACCTGAGATATTTGCTTTTTGACCCGCATAGGCATCGGGTTCAGGATAGGCATTAATAGTTCTTACCCAGTCCATTAGCGATCGCTCTTCGGGTTTAGCATTAGCTTGAAAACTCTGAGCTTGCAGTTGCGTTGCGGGTAAAGTATTGCTGATTCCTCGTTGTAATGCGACCTGACTAGTAAAAACTGTTGGTGCAATGATAAAGCCTAAAAGAGCGGAGACGAGTAGTAAAGTGCTGCTCCAGCCTGTCGGTAAAAGAGTGATATGAGAAACGCTATCTCTGAGTTCTTGTTCTGATGGACGACGAGCTAATTTGTAAAGATATTGCCAAGCTCTAATGAGTCCTAAAATAATTAATATAATTCCAGTGATAGTTACTAAACCAAAATAATTTGGATGAACTAATAATTTTAATTCTCCTGTAAAAGAAAACTTTAGTAAGAGTAATCCCCAAGCCAAAATCGCTAAAATATCTAAACTTGGTAATAAAAATTTGCTAGTTAATCGTTGAAGTTTTAAGACTGGATTCATAAAAATTAAAAGTACAAATAAAGATTAGAAAAAGTAACTATGAGCCAGGGATAAAATAAAGGTTAATTGGGCAGCTAAGATTAATAGATATAGCATAAATCTGGGTTTGAAAATCGAGAGCATTAAACCAACACTCTTAATATCAATCATCGGACCAAATACCAAAAAAGCTAAGAGGGAACTACTAGTAAAAGCTGAGGCGAAAGATAGGGCAAAAAATGAATCGACGGTCGAACAAACGGAAACTACTGCGGCAAGTAACATCATCGCCAAGATGGAACTAAGGCTTCCTTGACCTAGATTAAGAATGATTTCACGGGGAACAAAGGTTTGAATTGAAGCGGCGATCGCGCTCCCAATAATTAACATTCCACCTAACTCGCGTAATTCTTGAATCACATTTTCAAAAAATAACTGCGATCGCTTGGGAACCAAAGGAGAAGGTAAAACTGCGGCTAATGCCATCTCATCTAAACTGATAGGTTGACCAGGTTTATCTAACCAAAATGTGCCTGATTGTAAGAGGACGGGAAGATCTTTTTGAGGTTGTTGAAATGAAGATTTAGAAGGATAGGTTTTAATCCGATTTAACTGTTTTGTTAAAAGCGGTTGTAATAAAGGTCGGGAATCACTTTGAAAACTAAATACACAGCTAATTGTAATAGCAATAATTAACGAAAAAGCAATCCGAAAAAAGACAAGTTCGGGCTGATCTCGAAAGGCAACCCAAGTTGACCAAATCACAATTGGATTAATTGTTGGTGCCGCTAATAAAAAACCAATAGCAACAGAAGTCGGTAATCCCTGCATTAAAAAACGTCGTGCAACAGGAACATTTCCACACTCACAAACGGGAAATAAAAAACCTAGTAAACTACCAACTAATGCTCCTAAAATTGGATTGCGGGGGAGGATTGCAATTAATTTTTGCTCATCACTAAAAAGAAGAATCGCACTAGATAACAATACGCCAATAACCAAAAAAGGCAGAGCTTCTACCAATAAACTTAAAAAAATGGTAAAAGCTTGGGACAATTGATTCATTATTAAGAAGATATAAGGGATTTAAGTAACAAATTTGATATTAATTTATCCCTATTACAGGAGCAATTAACGATGGTTTATTGACTTATTTCTGATTCGGTTGAACATAATTGTTGGGTGCTTTTCCTGTTTTAACTTGTTGCTTGATCGCATCTAATAATCCTTTTAATTTTGTTTCCTGGGGATAAAGTTGGACTAATTTTTCCATTGGCGCGATCGCCCCTTTAAGATCATTCATTTTCAGACGAATTTCAGCAAGACCCTGGAGTGCCGTGGGATTATTGGGTTCTCTTTCTAAAACTTTTTCATAACCTTTGGCAATCTGTTTTAATTGTTTCGTCGGATTATCGTTAGAAGAAGTTGTTTGGGTATCTGCGGTTGGCTGTTTAAACATATCAAACATTGGCAAAATCATTGTCCCCAAAAAAGCAAGACCAGCACAGAGAATAAGAGCTTTTTTTAACGTGAATTTAGTGGAAATTTCTGACATAATACTTTTCGGAGATTGCATTCTCTAATTTATTTTTAAAACACTCGGATCAAACCAGTAAAAATAACTTAAAGCACCTCCTCCAAATCCCACCAGACCGATTATAGAGAGCATAAATACTGTTTGTGAACGATTGTAACCAATATAACGCAGTTCTAATCTTCCTAAAATCGCCGCACTAAAAAGTACTAAAAATTGAACAAAAAAATTAAACCAACGAAGCAAAAGAACCAACAAAAAAGTCCAAACAATCATTGCTAAAATTGACTGCATCTCCGATTTCATCCAACTACCCACAAAAAACGTCATCAGCGTGACGGGAGCAGTTAGGGCTAAAGACGTAAGCACAATTATTAAAATAGCAAATAGGTGAATGGCAAGCATCAGAGCATCATCTTCTAGACTGAATCCCCAGCCCTTAGCTTCTACTACCCAAGAATGGCTCCAAATTACGCTTACAGTTGCAATATGCCAACCAAATACTGCATAGGTAATTAGCATTACGCCCAGGGACAACCAAGGAAACGTTTTTACCCAGTCCATGTATTTATGCCCCAAAAATTATTATTAAAAAATTAAGGAAAGTAAAAAATATCAAGACTAGAACCGCTAAGTTTTTTCTATTCTCTATCTTTCCCTAATAATAATACCTAATTTTCTTAAGACATCGCCTGAATAATATAGTCAAAATAAGGGGCAGCTTCTTGAGCGTCCTCACCGTTGAGTTGACCCAATGCTGCTTCTTTTAAGAAGCGAATGGCTTCAATCATTCCTGGTACGGGAACATCGAGGGAATTATACATTTCTTTCACGCCAATTAAACCAATCTTTTCAATGGGTTCTTTATTTCCAGACAAAACCCCGTAGGTTATTAGGCGCAAATACCAGCCATAATCACGCAAACATTGATTATATTGACGTTGACCAGAAGCATTACCACCTGGTGCGCGATAATCAGGACGTTTTTTAAATAGTTGTTTTTGGGCTTGATCAACAATTTTCTTTTCATTTTCAGACAATATTTCAGCGATGCGAATACGCTGCTGGCCTGTTTTTAAAAAGTTTTGAATACCTCGAAGTTCACCACTACTGGGATAGCGGAGTTCGTCGTCTGCTTTAAGAATAACTTGGCTAACTACACTCATAATAAAAATATGTGATGTTTGAAAACGTGCCACTGGGCTTTAAAACCCTTTTCTCTAATAAGTAGTAGTTTATCTTGAGTTGTGGTCTAAGTAGGTAGAAATTCAGCAATAAACTCTATTAAGCAATGTAAAGATCTCGAAAACCTAATCAACAAGGCAGTTACATCAAGTTTACAAAACGCAATATTTTAAATCTTAAAGAAAATTTAGAAATTATTCTGACGAGAATTATTCCAATAAAAAAGGTATTCATCCCAAATTTTCAAGTCTTGGGACAAATACGCTAGAAAATTCAGAAGTTAGGTAATTTAAAGCGCGATCGCCGACTAAATCTTCTTTGTCTTATTTAAGGAATTAGGAGGTAATCCCAGATAAAGGACGGGCAAACGCTTCCTTCAACAAAGCTGCCTTGTCTGTTTGTTCCCAAGGAAGATCTAAGTCTGTTCTGCCAAAGTGACCATAGGCCGCAAAATCTTGATAGAAACGACCACCTCGTTCGGCAGGTAAACCCCGAAGATTAAAGGTTTGAATAATTCCAGCAGGACGCAATTCAAACAATTTATTAACGATTTCCAATAATTCGTCTTCGTTGACTTTGCCTGTGCCGAAAGTTTCTAGCATCACACTCACGGGACGAGCAACCCCGATCGCATAACTGACTTGAACTTCACATTTATCTGCTAATCCCGCCGCAACAATATTTTTAGCCACATAGCGAGCCGCATAAGCCGCCGAACGGTCAACTTTTGTGGGATCTTTACCAGAGAAAGCACCGCCGCCATGACGAGAATAACCGCCGTAGGTATCCACAATGATTTTGCGTCCTGTTAATCCTGCATCTCCTTGGGGGCCACCGATGACAAATTTTCCAGTCGGATTGACTAGAAAACGAGTATCAGCATCAGGTTTGATGGCAATATCGGCAAAAACGGGAATAACCACTGCATCCCAAAGATCTGCCTTAATTTTGGCTTGAACTTCGGCATTATCTTTAATATCACCAATAAATTCATCATGTTGGGTGGAAACCAAAATGGTATCAATGCCAACGGGTTTTCCATCTTTATAGGCAATAGAAACTTGGGTTTTGCCATCGGGACGGAGATAGGGAAGATCGCCTGTTTTACGGACTGCGGCCAAACGACGGGAAATGCGATGGGCTAGGCTAATGGGCAATGGCATTAATTCAGGGGTTTCGTTACAAGCAAATCCGAACATTAAACCCTGGTCACCCGCACCCATTTGATCTAATTCTTCATCACTCAGAGCATGGCGTTTTTCTTGGGCAAAAGTGACTCCTTGGCAAATATCAGGAGATTGCTCGTCTAAGGCAACGAGAACAGCACAACTGTTGGCAGAAAAACCATTATCTGCGTTGGTATAACCAATTTCTGCGATTTTTTTACGGGCTAGATCAACAAAATTAACGTTGGCTTTGGAGGTAACTTCACCTGTAATTAGTACTAATCCTGTATTGACAACCACTTCAGCAGCAACGCGGCTATCGGGATCTTGGGCTAAAAGAGCATCAATTATGGTATCAGAGATTTGGTCACAAACTTTGTCGGGATGCCCTTCGGTGACGGACTCTGAGGTGAATAAATAGTGTTTAGACAATTTTTTGTAATCCTCTCTAGGAGAAATGGGACACAGGTTAACATAAATTAACAACCTATAATACACGCAATCATCGCAAATTGGGATCAAGTTTTTTTTGAAGTCAATCTATTGCTAGAAAATGACTTTTTGCTTCTTCTAAATGTTTAATCAAAGTGTTTTGAGGTAACGGGCCTTCTAAATGTTGCCAGGGTAAGATTTGAGCCACCGACCAAGTTTGAAAAACATAATAATCTAAGTCAGGAAGTTGTCCTTTTAATTCCTTAAAAGCTCTTTTATAACTTCCTAAAGTATCGCCATAATTTCGGGTTAATTCTAATAGAGGAGTTAAACGGCGATCGCCGCGAGAAATAAGTGTTTGAATTACTGACCAATTATAACTTTCAGGGCGAAATTCAATCCCTTGAGAATGCAGTTTTTTTTGTAAAAATTTTAAGCGTTTTTCTGCTTGGAAATTAACACCAAACCATTGAAAAGGTGTATGGGATTTGGGGACAAAAGTGCTACAACCAAAAGTTAATCGTAAACCAGGAACCGTTTTTTTTACTAATTGTAAAAGGTCAATAGTTTTAGAGATATCTTCTTCTGATTCTCCTGGAATTCCAGCCATACCATAAAATTTTATATTACTTAATCCTCCTGATTTTGCATTAATTGCGGCTTGTAAAATTTCTTCATTACTAAGTTTTTTGTTGACGATTTTACGGATTTTTTCACTCCCACTTTCAATGGCAATCGTAATAGAACGAGTATCTCTTGCAACTAACGTTTTCGCTAATTTCTCTGTCAAAGTATTGGTACGAACTGAGGCAATACTTAAGCGAATATGTTGATACTGAGGTTGGGATAAATAATCTAAAAGGCTTTCAAATTCAGGATGTTGAGTGACAGACGCGCCTAATAAACCAATGCGATCGCTAACTTTTAAGCCTTTTTCAATAGCGGGTATTAAAGAATGTTCTAAATCTGCGGTACGAAAGGGTAAAGTCAAATAACTCGCTAAACAAAAACGGCACATTTCGGGACAACTTCTCACCACTTCCACCATATAAATATTTTCCCAAGCAGCTTTTTCAGTAACAACAGTAGAAGCTGATAAAACATTACCTCGATAAGTTTGTTTTTTAATAGTAACTGGAATGTCAAAATCAATCGGATTGATCGCCGTAATTTCTCCCGTTAAACTGGTGTAGGTAACTTCATATAAACTGGGAATATAAATGCCTGGAATGTTAGCGAGATGACGTAATTTAGTTTTTCGATCTGCGTTTCTAACAAATTTATAGGCTTCTAAAAAATTGCCGATTAAATCTTCTCCCTCTCCCAATAAAATCACATCAAAATAAGCAGCGAAGGGTTCAGGATTAGCCGTCAAAACGGGGCCGCCACCAAAAACTAGAGCATGATTATTTTCACGTTTATCTGCATGACGAGGAATTTCTAATAATTCCAATAAATTTAAAATATTGACGTAATCTAATTCCCAGGAAAAGGAAAATCCTAATAATTCAGGCGATCGCGGTAAGTCTTCGTGAGTGTCGGTAAATAAACGGCTAACGGAAATATCAGGTCTAGTTGCTAAATTTGCCCAGATAACTTGATAACCCAGGCTAGTAATTCCCACGCTATATTCATTAGGAAAAGCGAAAATAACGGGAATCGCATCAGCTTCTGGTGTGACGGGAATAAATAATAATTTTTCGCACTTTGCTTCTTTCATTTACTTATTTAAAAACTTTTCGACGGCGATCGCTATTATCATAAACCTTTTAAAATATTTTCTCGTTCTTCAATGGCTAAAGCGTGGGCAGGAAAATCTTCATAATGAGCCAAGGTTTTCACCGTTTTTTTCACACCTTCAAAACCCTCTTTGGTTAAATAAGCAACTGTCGCCCGCTTGAGAAAATCAAAAACAGAAACGGCTGAAAAAGAACGAGCAAATCCGCCTGTGGGAAGAACGGCATTAACTCCGATCGCGTAGGTTGCAGCAGAAGAAGGAGTATAAATACCGAGTAAAATTTCACCTGCGTTTTTGATTTTTCCGACTAAATTCATCGGATCTGACACCAAAAGTTCTAAATGTTCGGGGGCGTAATCATTAATAAATTCAATAGATTCTGCCAAACTCTCAGTCAATAAAATTCCGCCATAGGCCGCTAAACCTTGTTCACAAAAATCTCTGCGCCATTGGGGTAATTGTTGGAGATAATGGTCAATCCATTGCTGGGCTTCCTTGGCAACTTTTTCGCTGTGGGTGACGAGTAGGGCAGCAGAATCTGAACCGTGTTCGGCTTCGATCAATAAATCCAAAGCAGCAAGTCGAGGATCGGTGGATTCATCGGCTAAAACAATAGATTCACTAGGGCCTGCGGGTAATCCCACATCCACAATGCCCGATAAAATCCGTTTTGCCGCCGCACCGTAAATGCTACAGGGGCCAATTAATTTATCGACTTTCGGGATGGTTTCCGTCCCCAACGCGATCGCGGCCAAGGCTTGCACCCCACCTAATTTATAAACTTCTGTCACTCCAGCCATCTGGGCGGCCACGAGGGAAACGGGTTCAACTTTGCCATTTTTGTCAGGCGGAGTACAAACAATTATTTTTTCAACTCTCGCAACTTTCGCTGGAACTGCCAACATCAGCATCATAGAAGGAAACGCGCCTTTTCCCCTCGGTACATATAAACCAACTTTGGAAATCGGTGTAATTTTTTCTCCCGCAAATACCCCTGGTTCAATTTCCGCTAAGTGCATTTCGGGAGGCATTTGTTTTTGATGAACAGACTGAATATTTTTTAAAGCGTGTTCTACGGCCTGTTTAATTTCTGGATTAATGAGTTGCCAAGCTTCGGCAAATTCTGCTGCTGTTACTTTAATATTTTCAACCGTTGCTCCTGCATAATCAAATTTACGGGCATATTCAATCACACCCGCATCGCCATTTTCTTTGATTTTATTAATTACTTCCTGGGCGATCGCCAAAGCTTGATCAATATCTAATTCAGAGCGTCGTTTTAACTTACCCAATTCGGCGGAACTTAACTGAGATAATTTTAAAATACGGGTCAAATTGCGGGTCACGTTCCTATTCCTAAATTCTTAAACTTTAAAAATCAGGGGAACATTTTTGCTTAAAATCCGAGTTCCCCTTAATTAACTTTTGCTTTACAAACCAGGCAAATTTAAGCCACTGGTCAAGTCTTCCATCTTAGCCCGCATGGTTTCGGTCGATTGAGCATAGGCCGCTCTCATCGCTTCTGTTACCAATTCAGAAAGCTCGTCCGCACCTTTACTGATAGCTTCAGCACTAATCACAATACCGAGAGGTTCTTGGTTCCCGCTCATCGTTACTATAACTAAACCATCGGAACTTTTGCCTTGGATTTCCATTTTTTCCAAGTCTTCTTGAAGTTGCTTGGCTCCTTCTTGGACTTGCTGCGCTTTTTGGAAAGCCTCTTGCAATTCTTTGATTTTGCCTAAACCAAATCCGAATCCTTTACCCTTATCCTGTGTCATAATTAGTTTTACTTAAACCTTGATTAATATGTTAATACAGGACAATAACCTGTTTTTCGAGATAAATATCTGCACAAACTAAGGCAGAATTTTTGAGTAATAGGCTTTCCTAACCCACAACATCAAATTATTTTGACACTCCACTCACTTTAGGAAGTGGATTCTTGGGCTGAATCTTGCCTCTATCAGCAATGCTAGTTTTGGTCTTACAATTTCATGTCTAGTCCGACTACACCTTTTACAGCAAGCACTCTGGTGGACTACTCCCCAAGCGTAAATTTGCGCGTGTCCCGCGCTATTTTATTTCTTTTATCTCCCACCTATGCCATATTT
>JANNLO010000109.1:0-15348 GCA_031396835.1 Snowella sp. SOY_38_metabat_116 | reverse complement strand
AGTTCCCATTCCCACGATGTATGCGGCAGTCAACGCCCGAATTATGTCTTCCTATAAAGAAGAGCGGGTGGCGGCATCTAAAGTCTTAACTGGCCCTTCTAAAAACTTTGAAGGAGATGTTGACGCTTTTGTGGATAAAGTACGAGATGCTTTATATTGCTCGAAAATGTGTTCTTATGCTCAAGGAATGGCTTTAATTGCCAAAGCATCGGCTGAATACTACAATGGCGAAATTAGTTTGCCTGAGTCGGCTCGGATTTGGAAAGGCGGTTGTATTATTCGCGCGGGTTTTCTAGATAAGATCAAAAAAGCTTTCAACGATAATCCATCTTTACCGAACTTGCTCCTAGCTCCCGAATTTAAACAGAGTATTCTCGATCGTCAAACAGCTTGGCGTGAAGTCTTGATGTTGGCGAATGAATTGGGAATTCCTGTCCCTGCTTTTAGTGCTTCTTTGGATTATTTTGATAGTTATCGTCGAGCTAGTCTTCCCCAAAATCTGACCCAAGCTCAACGGGATTATTTCGGGGCGCACACTTATGAACGGACGGACAAACCAAGAGGTGAATTTTTCCACACTGAATGGATGGTTTAAGGTTTAATTAGAGATATGTTAGACATGATAAGGGTGGGTTTAAACTCACCCCTTTTCTTTTTAAATAAAATTACAATCCTAAAATTCCGCTTTAAGATCTGTTTTTATAGCCGAATACAAATAGTTATGATTGTTGATTATATCGGTGAAAAAATTAATTTTATGTGTTATGTTTCTAGCTGAAGATTAAAACTTAGTCATTATGAATTCATCAGAAATACAAAGCAAAAAATTAAGCGCGGGTCTATGTGGAATTCTTCTTGGATGTTTTGGTATCCACAAGTTTTTGCTTGGCTATAGTAATGCGGGAATTATCACGATTGTAATCACTGTAGTTACCTGTGGCGCAGGTGGAGCAATTATGGGAATTATTGGACTTATTGAAGGAATTGTTTACCTAACAATGTCAGATGATCAATTCTATGAAACATATATTGCGAACAAAAAAGAGTGGTTTTAATCATTTTTTAGAACCAAAATTTACAGAAATTATCTTAAATTCAAGAGACAGAAAACTTCGTTGGTTAATATTAGGTTTTACAGCGTCTTTTTCTTTTTTTATTAGTGTTTCTAAGTCGAAATTTGGTCATAGAATTTGGCCATGTCCATTTTTTTATTGCACTGGTATTCCTTGCCCTGGTTGCGGAATAACCAGATCTTTCATAGCTTTAGTTCAAGGTGATTTTAATGCCTCTTTTCAATATCATGCTTTTGGTATTATTTTTATGGCGATCGCCGTTATCACTGTTTTCCAGATTATTAGAGAATTACTATTAAATAAAAAACTTTCTAATCAGTTAATCAGAGGAATAATCCATCCTTCTAATCAATTAATTTTAGGAATAATATTTCTGAGTTATTATTTTTTACGTCTAAGTATAGGATATCCAGCTATTTTTTATGAAACTTTCTCTTAAAAAAATAAATAAATTAAATGTTGCTTTTTTGGTATTTGGCTTTATTTATTGCTTAGGAATATCTTCTACAAATTTTGTTTTTTGGCAGAAAGAAATTGCTTTTTTGTTTCCTTTACAAGCTTTCGCGATCGCCTATATTTTTTGGTTTAATCGAGGACAGAAAAATAAGTCTTAAAAAACTTAATATCTCTTATTTTAATGATTTTAAAGAAACTCTATAGTCGCTTTCACTACCTTTAAAAATAGACGCTTGTGGCTTTTTCAAAAAAGTCTTAATTATTGAGATTAGTCGAATCAAGCTCAAGCCGTTGCTGAAGTTGTAAACGAATATTAGCGTGAATTTCACGGGTAATAGGATAAAAATAGGCTAAAACTAAGCCAAGAACTAAGAAGAAAGCGGGCAATGGGCCAACTGCACAACGAATAGCAAATAAAGCACTTTCAGGCTGAAGAGGAATCGCTTCTCCTGGAATTCGGGGAATGAAACCTGCCGCTTCTAAGGTTATTCCAACTAAAAATAAACCTAATGCTAAACCAATTTTTTGCAATAAAACCATAAACGCATAAAAGACTCCTTCTCTCCGTTTTCCTGTATTTAATTCGTCTAAATCTACCACATCAGGAATCATTGACCAAGGAATTAAATAAGCAACAGAAACTCCAACGCCTGCCAATATTCCTAATATATACATGAAAACAATTTGTCCAGGTTGCAATGACCAAAGCCCAAATTGAGCGATAATCCAGATGCTCATTCCTAGAAAATAAACCATTTTTTTATCTAATTTTTGACTAACTGTTTGCCAAAAAAAGAGCATTACTAAAGCAGTTCCCTGTACAGCTAAAGCTAATAGTCCTGAATTTTCTTCGGGGAGTTTCATCCAACTAACAACATAAAAAACAATGATTGAAGCTGTTAGTTGAACTGCCAACCAGGAACATAAATAAATACCAATAACAAAGAGAAATGGCCGATTAGTAAAAACAATCTTTAATTGTTCAATAAACGACATAGAACTTTCACTTTTTGCACTTTCTCGATAAGCGGCTTCACTAACTAAATGAGCTTCTGGTTCGCCATTCAGTAAAGTCCATCCAAAAGCGATGATTAAAAGACCAAGTAATAAAAGGAAAAAGCTAATGTGATCGAAATGATTTGTTCCGTTTAACCAAGTTGAAGTTAGGGGAATCAGTCGCAAAATATTAATGATTAAAATAGTTATACCTGAAAAGATCAAAAAAGGGCCAATACTTCGTTTTTGATTGGGACTTAAGATAGAGATTCTGCCTCTTTCTTGCAATCGCAAAGCACACCATAATAATGCGATCGCCGATAGAGTTGAACACATAATCGCGAGTTGCCAAAACTGCTCTTTAGGTTGATTGGGTAAAGCATTAGCAATAAAAATATAAAGAATCAGGGAAAGAATGCTGCCGCCAATAGAAAAAGTGAAGCGAAAACTATTAAGACTGGTTCTTTCATTATAATCTTGAGTTAATTCGGGTGTTAAGGCTGTATAGGGCAAATTAACCATAGTAAAGGCAATATTAAAGATGATTCCAATTGCCACATAATAAATAAATAAAGCCCATTGATTGATCTGAATATTCTCACTAAAATGGGGAATTATCCATTGTAGGAGGTAAATCAACATAAAAGGGACGATTCCCGCTACCATCCAAGGCAGACGACGACCCCAACGGCTATGAGTGCGATCGCTCAGAATTCCTACAAAAGGATCATTGACAGCATCAAAAATTTTGCCAATCATCAAAACACTCCCCGCCAAACCTGGGGATAATCCAACCACATCGGTCAAAAAAAATAATAAATAAAAAACCAAAATATTAGCCGTCACAGCAGGTCCAAAATCTCCAGCTCCATAGGCTAATTTGGTACTAAAACGTAGTTTTTCAGGTGACAATGAAGTCATAATTTTTAAACTATTGAAAACAATTAGAAAGGTTTGTAAAAAATAATTGATTAAAATTTTTTAGTTATTTTTAAATAATTTAACCAAAAGGGTGATGACAAAAATTATACGGTTGATTGAAGAGGGTTTACTCTCTTTTAATTTTCTTAATATTTGGATCAATTTTGATATTTTATAATTTATTTCCTTTAAAGGCGATCGCCGTTAGAAAAAATAAATTTAGAACGATACTGCATTGTTTCAGACGATAATTTTTTGGGTTAATACTTGTCAAACCCTATGGAAATAAACATTGTGAGCGATTAATTTTGTTAACACAACATTACAAGGTATTTGACAAATTAACTTTTAAGTGATGAAATAACGTAAGGCACCAGCAATTGGGAACCGCTATTCCTTAATTCAAGTCAATTAACTATCAATCCTCATCACACATTGTTAACAGCCTAACCAGCACCTATTATAAAGACTTGAAATATCTTGTCAGACAATATTCAAATTTTTACAAATTCTTCTATTTTTTATGTTTACATTTAAGTCTTTGTGTTGTTTGTTATCAATTGGACTAATTGCAGAACTGAATTCCCCCGCTAATGCCTTTAAAGAATTTGCTGACAACCCAGAAGCTGATAAAGCTAAACCATCCCTCAATTTTTGGATGTCTCAAAAGAAAAAGACAAAAGAAATCAAGACCGAAAGCTTTCTCAATGCCCAAGGCAGTAATAGAGAAGAAACGTTTAATAATCCCCGAAGTACCGAAGAACTGCGTCAACTACTAGAAGTAAGAGAAATAGAGGGATCAGTTCCCATCACTTCCACTCCTTCTTCTACTCTTGGTGTGCCAACAGCTTATGGTGCTCAGTGGGGCAATGCTTGGGTTGGTGGAGCTTTTAGTTCCTCTCGACTATTTGAATCTAGTTCTGATGGCTCTATTGCCTTTGGTTTGGGATTTGGAGATGCGAAAAAAGCTGTTGGATTAGAGGTTTTTAGCGGTATTTTTAATTTGCAGGGTTCCAACAATAGTGATTTGGGCGGTCGTGCTGGAAATGGCGGCGCAGTTGGCTTCAAATTACATCGTCTGCTGGATAATGAAGGCTATTTTGCAGCGGCGGTTGGCATGACAAACGTGATTCGTTGGGGACAAGAAAATACCTATGGTGGAAATTATGATACCTACTTTGGTGTTTTAACTCGACGCTTTGACCTACAACCAGATAATTTCGATAATCCCTTACCCCTAATTTTTTCAGTGGGTTTAGGGACTGGATCTTTTCGTTCTAAAGGAGCTTTGGATGCTGAGGAACAAAATGTCAACGTTTTTGCATCGGCTGGTTTAAGAGTTATTCCCGAAGTCTCCTTAATTACCACTTGGATGGGTTCACAGCTAAATATGGGAACTTCTCTCGCTCCATTTTCCAATCTCCCGCTCGTCATTAATTTGGGTGCAGCCGACGTTACCAGTGTCTATCCTGAAGGAACACGCTTTATCATGTCTTTAGGTTATGGCTTTAGATTCTAGTTATTTCAATCAAAAGGAAGAAAAAAATGAGCAATTTATTATCAAAATGGGGATTAGCTAGCTTTTTGGCAATCTGTTTACTGAATGTCTCTTCTCATCATGCTTCTGCTAATGTGGGAGACGCGATCGGAGGAGACGGTCTGAGCGTTAATGGAGATAGTTCTACCTATACGGGAGATTATTTCGCGCCGATCCCACCAATTCCTGTAGATCCTAACAGTGCAATTCCCACTAATTGGAGATGTTTAAGACGGAATATTTGTGCAGATTGTGATTTAAGACTTGAAACCCTAGGCACGATGTTATCGACAAATTTGTCTGGGACATTGACCCAAAAAGTTGTTCAAGATGCCGCACCTCGATTTTGTTGCGATCCTGAATTGGCAGCTAGGGCAAAAGCTCACCAAGAAATTGCGTCATTAGGTCAAAAAGACTCAAACACTGCCGAATCTACTGCTGCGTTTCGAGTTGCTTCAGGGAATTCTGCGGCCGCCTTATTAGACGGGGTAAAACCAGCTTCTTTGACAACTCAATTGCCCGCCATCAACACTTCCGCTTTAGTCGCCCAAGCTTTTGTTCCTGCTTCTGTTCCTAGTTCTAAACGACATCAGATTTTACCCGTTGAAGCGGCTCCTCTGAGTCCTAATACCTCTCAATTGCAACAAGAACTTGAAAAAGCATTAAATCTGCAATCTGATCCATCTGATGAGAGCAAAACTCAAGCTCAAAAATCAAAAACTCTTGAAGACTTGATGACTTCTTTGCAAGGTTTAACTTGGGAAGAAAGCTTACCGAATAAAAATTGGCAAAAACATATTGACATCGATCAACTAGCTGGAGCTATTAAAACTTATAACGAATTGCTTAGCTTGCTGAGTGTCGAAGAATTAAATGCTTGGCGAAACGATCGCAATGGGCAAGATGTGACAACAGTTCTTAAGAAATTAAGAGAAGGCGTAGTTGTTCAATAACTACAATTAATCTCAATCAACTAAATATAATCTTTAGGCACATTGCGATCGCCTATTGCTGTTGGGGTTAAGCCACTTTAATTATAATGAGAGAATCAAGTCTAATTTTTAAGCTTGTGGATGAAATTATGTAAATGTTGAACTATTCTCAAACCTATTCTTGTCCATTGTGTTTACGAGGAAAAATTCAAGCTTTTCCCTTGATGGATGCGTTTGGTTGCGATTTTTGTCGCCATATTTTCAGTGCTAATTTAGAAGAACAAGTGCTAGATTTGGCCGATGGACAAGTGCCGCGACGTTGGTATCTAAGGGGAAATCGATGGATTACAAAAGATCGGCAAACACTTTGGGCTTATGGATTGCTGGGACTTGCCTTAGTGATTCTTCCCACCACGATTGTTAGTTTAGGAGTCTATTGTTTTCCGCCTTTGCCCAACAGTCCTTTGTCCTGGGTTCCTCATCTTTGGATTTGGCTTACTTTGTTATTTCATGTCAGTTTTTTAATTTGGTTAACTGCGGTTTATTTTCAATTTCCGTTGGGGAGCTATTTTAGATTATGGCGATCGCGTTTTTATCCCTTCAACTTTGGGCGCGGCAATAGTAATCAGTAACGGTTGCGACTATGATAAATTATTGAACAAATCTCAAACACTCATCAAACCCTTATATATGGAAGTCCAAAAATGCGATCGCCTTTAAATGATACGATTGCCGTCGTTTTAGCAGGAGGATTTGGAACTCGCATTCAGCACCTGTTGCCCGATATTCCCAAACCCATGGCTGCCATCGCCCAAAAGCCATTTTTAGGTTGGGTGTTAATTTATCTTCAACGTCAAGGCATCAATCAAGCATTCCTATCCACAGGATATTTAGCTGAAATTATTGAAGAATATGCCAAAAAGCAACCTATTTCTGACTTAAAATTAAACTGCTATCCTGAAACCAGTCCCCTCGGAACCGCAGGTGGTTTTATCAATGCCGTTCAGCGATCGCACCAAAATCCCAAAGCTTGGCTGGTTCTCAATGGAGATTCCCTAATTGTCACCGACTTAGCTCCTCTCACTGAATATTTAGAAGATGAAAGCGTTGATGGCGTAATTTTAGGTGTTTCCGTCCCAGATGCCTCGCGTTACGGCTCTTTAGTTTATGATGAACAAAAGACACTTTTGCAATTTGCCGAGAAAAAATCAGGAGCAGGAGTAATTAATGGCGGCGTTTATTTACTGCGAAATAAATTAGTGCAGCAATTTCCAACTGATTTTCCTCTTAGCTTTGAATACGAAATTTTTCCATCGTTACTCCAGCAACAAATCTGCCTAAAAGTTCATTCCGTGACGGCTCCTTTTTTGGATATTGGCACACCTGAATCGTTGGCTCAAGCAGAATCTTTTATTCGTCAATATTTTATTTAATTACTGAATTCATGTTAATTTCGCGCGCACCAGTTAGGATTAGTTTTTTCGGCGGAGGAACAGATTATCCAGAATATTTCTTACAACATGGCGGCTCTGTTTTAGCAACCGCAATTGATAAGTTTTCTTATGTTACAGCCAGTCCTTTTTTAAGTCATTTATTTGACTATTCAATTCGAGTTTCCTACCGAAAAGTAGAGTTAGTTAAAACCATTTCAGAAATGGAACATCGGGTTTTTCGAGAATGCTTAAAGTTTTGTAATTTAGAAAAAGATATTGAATTACATAACGTGGCAGATTTGCCTGCTTTTACAGGTTTAGGGTCTTCTTCAGCTTTTACGGTTTCTCTTTTACAAGCCTTACATTCCTTTAAAGGGGAATTTGTACGCCCGATTGATCTAGCTTATGAAGCAATTTATGTAGAGCGGCATTTGGTTCAAGATAAAGTAGGTTGTCAAGATCAATTAATGGCAGCAATGGGAGGATTTAACTTAGTTGAATTTCGCACAGAACAAAATATTATTGTCAGTCGAGTTCCCATTTCTCCCGAACGTTTAGCGGAATTTGAATCTCATATTTTTATTGTTTTTACAGGCATTAAAAGAAAGGCGGCAAATGTGGTAGAAAAACAGTTACAAAGAGTTTCTGATAATACTGAAACCCTCAAAGAAATGCGAAAAATGGTAGATAAAGGCTGGGATATTTTAACAGGTAATCAATCTTTAACTGCTTTTGGTGAATTATTGCATCAATCTTGGCTCGCAAAACGAAGTTTAGATGTGGGGATTTCTAATGCAGAAATTGATGAAATTTATCGATTAGGAAAAGAAGCGGGCGCGTTGGGTGGAAAATTATTGGGTGCTGGAGCGGGAGGATTTATGTTATTTTTTGCACCACCAGAACTTCATCCCAAATTACAATCTGTATTCATCAATCATCAAGTTTTATCTGTTAAAATTAACGCCCCTGGTTCTCAAATTATTTTCTCTTAATTTGCTTTAATATCAGTTGGGTAATTATCTTTTGTTGGAATATCAAAGTAGAAATTTTTGTTAATATTTTTCTGAATTATTTTATTAACTATTCCCTGCCAAATTGCGAGTTGGATCGCCTAAAAAAACTTTATCATTAGGACTAGAAATTAAGGCTGTCGGTAAAACTTGCCAATGTTTAGCTAAACGCTGTAAAACCTTATCCTGTTCTGCCCGCAAACTATCAAAATTACTTCCGCCATTAATAATTGTAAACCAGATCATCCCACGCTCTTGAGTCGGCATAATTCCCGCCAAAGCACTGACTTGATTAAGTGTTCCCGTTTTAACAGTTAGGCCTGGTGGCAGATTACGCCATTGTAAAGTTCCTTGGCGATCGCGTCCCATGACAGGAAAAAGATCAGAAATATTCAAAGGAGTTGATTTTAATTTTTCTTGCAATGCCATAAATATTAACGTTATTGCACGGGGAGAAATACGGTTTTCTGTGGCTAATCCAGACCCATTTTTTAACTGAATTTCTTCTAAAGGAATCTTCGCTAGTTGGGAAACTTTTTCGACAATAACTGCGGCTCCACCAATTTCTTGAGCAAGCATTTCTGCCATGTCATTATTGCTATAAATATTCATTTGTTTTAACAATGAACTTAGCGGCAAAGATTGATGACGTAATAATAATTTAGCATCAGTCAAAACAGGTATTTGCGATTGAATGGAACCTTGAATTTCCACATTAGGACGGAGCGTATTTGTTGACAGTTCTGCATGGATTTTTTTAATGGAACCTGACCATTTCTGAGAATTTAATGCTTGTTTTAAGAGCGTTCCTGCAATCTGAGGATCGGCTTGAAAATTCATGGCAAAATTGCCTGTGATGATTAAATCTCCCGTTACTCGTCTAATGCCCAACTGATTTAACGCATTTCCTAACGCGATCGCCTCTTCCCAAACAAACAAAGGATCGCCGCCGCCGACAATTACTAAATTTCCTTCCAGAATGCCATTTGTAATAGTCCCGATCCCATAAATCCGAGTTTCAAAACGATGATTCAAATCCCACTTATCAATAGCGGCAAGAGTAGTCGCAACTTTTGTCAATGAAGCCGCAGACACAGGAATATCTTGCTGATTTTGGACTAAATAAGCCCATTCTGATTGCACCCAAATTCCTTGTCGATTAGGGTCATAACCTTTGGCGGCTAAGGTTTTAAGATAATCCTGAAAAATTTCGGTAACAACGGGATCAGTTTGAGTCGGCACATCAAAAATTTTTGCTTGTTCCCAGGCAACTAAGGGTAATAAATCAAGAGTCTGGGCATTTCCCCCCCACAATTGAGCTAAAAATCCAATAAATGCCAAACTCATCCCATTAATCATGATTATTTTCCAGAATCAAGAAATAATATTTTAAGCATATTTTCTATTTTTAGTGATCATTTTTGCAACATTTTCAAGAATTTTAATTAGAATTATCGGTTTCTAATTTTTCTATTTTGGCTGTCGGAATCGGTTCTTCTGACTCTAGTTGCGCTTGCATTTTGACCGACTCTTCCACTGCTTGAGATTCCCGCTTAAATTCTGACTCAAATTCCTTAGACGCATCCTGAAAACCCTTGAGTGCTTTGCCTAAACTGCGACCAATTTCAGGTAATTTTTTTGGGCCAAATACCAACAGGGCAATCACCAAAATTAAACCCATTTCCGGTAAACCAATGCCAAAAACATTCATTTTATTTTCTTCCTACACAATAAAAATTGAAAAAGATCCCAGCCAAACCGGGATCTGGATTGCCATGCTAATAAAAGACTGCCAATCGGGAAGCGTAGAAAATTTAATCCTGAATTAACTTTTCCAGCCCACTGTAAAACCTTCTAAAACCAGAGAAGAATTATAGATTTGGAGAATGATCAGCAGAAAAACGAAGAAAAGTAACATAAATATCCCCATCACAGGAGTAGTTCCCCAACCAGGAACAACTTTGCCGTATTCAGAATTCAAGGGTCTGAGGATATCTCCTAACCAAGTACGCTGTGCCATAGATTACCCGAAATGTATGTAAATTAAATTTTGCAATATTATGTAATATTATAGGAAAATAGGTATCACAATCAATTTAACTTTATGGAAAATGCACTCGTTGTTGGCATTACTTTGGGATGGCTCCTCGTTGGTATTACTGGATTTGCCATTTATACGTCTTTTGGGCCCCCTTCTGCCGCTTTGGATGATCCTTTTGATGATCATGAAGATTAATATTATTAATTTTTTTGAAAGATTTGAAAGACACGAATATACAAATAAAGGTTTTTTTACCCGATAAATTAGTAAGGAATAGGATTCAATCGATTGTCAAGAAATCAATTGCTCTGAGTCAAGCGTTAATTCTATTCTGATTTTCTACTTTTTTATTCAGTATTTATCCCTATCTAAAAGTGGCTGAGTGTCGTGTATTTTACCCAAGTCAATGAACCATTGTCCGTCTTCAGATTGGGAAAACATATCGATAAATCGTTGATTCCAAAGAATGTGATCGACAGCATAGGCGTGGCGTGTGTAAATAGTCTGGGAAAAGGTTTCATCTAAGCCCATCAAACTAATCCAAATTTCAATTCCTTGTTCCCGAATTTCGGCTGGTGTTTTCCCATAAAAAGGACTTTTTTCGTCGATGGGGTGCATGATTAACCAACTTAAACCAAATACGGGAGTTTGCGATCGCAGTAAAGACAAGTCATAAAAACGTCGCAACTGATAACCTTCTTGGGTAATTTCATCTTTCAATAAGCTAACGTGAATATGAGCCTCTAAAATCCGATTATTTCGTTGATTAGCTGCACGAAACATAAAAGTGGGAATGCCCTCAAAAGGACAAATAACAGCAACTTCACTAAAAATTACCCTAGCTGTGGGCTTGGAAAAACGGGCAAACATCAATCCCGTCAAAATGGCAATACAAATTAGTCCAATAAAAATTTCGACTGAGACAATCGATTGAGAAGTAAAGGTATTTGGGTACATTGAGCCATAGCCGACGGTCGAAAGCGTTTGAATACTAAAAAAATAAGCATCTTTAAATGAACCTGGTTCTGCGTTGGCAATTCCTCCTCCTGTGGATATATATATGAGCGCGAAAATGACATTTAGACCAAAATAAAATAGAGCTAAAGTTAATAGAAATCTTCGCCAAGAAATCACCAAAAGCCAGTGGTAGAGGTCGCTTCGGAGTGGATTTAATAAAGGATGACGCTGGGTTCGTTGGACAGGACGCATGGATTTAATTGGTCGTTTGGTCTGGTGTGAGTTTATTTTCTGGGAATTTTTAAAGTTGAGTTTGCGCATGGGAAAAAGCTATTTAAAATAAATTTTAAAGGCTGGAATTTTCAGCGTACCGAAGGCAGATCAAAATCGTTATGAGTATGATATAGTCGTAACAAATCGTAATGATTAATAAGTTCTTAGCATTATTTTATCTGAGGAGAATTTCAACATGACGGAATGTTTACGAGTTGGTCAAACCGCCCCTGATTTCACTGCAACAGCCGTTGTTGACCAAGAATTTAAAACTCTGAAGTTGTCGGATTATCGTGGCAAATATGTTGTCTTATTTTTCTATCCTTTAGACTTTACCTTTGTTTGTCCGACAGAAATTATCGCTTTTAGCGATCGCTACGCAGAATTTAGTAAGTTAAATACCGAAGTTTTAGGTGTCTCTGTTGACAGTGAATTTTCTCACTTGGCTTGGATTCAAAGCGATCGCAAAAATGGAGGGATTGGAGATATTGCCTATCCTCTGGTTGCTGATTTAAAAAAAGAAATTAGCACTGCTTATAATGTGCTTGATCCTGATGCGGGCGTTGCGCTACGAGGATTATTCATCATCGACAAAGACGGCGTTGTTCAACACTCAACGATCAATAATTTGTCCTTTGGTCGCAGTGTAGATGAGACTTTACGGACATTAAAAGCTCTTCAATATGTCCAATCTCACCCCGATCAAGTTTGTCCTGCAGGTTGGCAAGAAGGAGATATCACCATGATTCCCGACCCCGTTAAATCTAAGGTTTATTTTGCAGCAGTCTAATTCAATCTTTAATTAAAGGCGATCGCGATTGCTTCTAATTAAAAAAACGTTAGGAATCAGGCATTTTTGCTTGGTTTTTTTATTTTTTAAATAATTCCCATTAACGACCCAAATCATGAAGTGCGTTAATTTGGCGTTGACATTCTTGGGTTACTCTTTCTAGTTCTTCTCGTTTCCCTGAAATAGGAGGCGGAATTAATTCACCGATGCGGAGAGTAACGGGAACTCGTTGGGGAATAGACGAGCCTTTTTTTAAGATTTTTTCAGTTCCCCACAAACTAACGGGTAATAAAGGAGTCTGAGATTTGGCTGCAATCATCGCTGCTCCCAACTTTGGTTGATTAATTCTGCCATTGGAGGTTCGAGTTCCTTCTAAAAAAACTCCCACGATCCAACCTTCTGTTAAAGCATTTAGGGCTGCTCGAATAGCTCCGCGATCGCCCGAGCCGCGTTTAACAGGATAGGCTCCATAAAGTCGAATTAAATCAGCTAAAACAGGAACCTTAAATAATTCTTCCTTGGCCATAAAAGCAACTGGACGGCGCAAAGAAACTGAGAGAAAAGGCGGATCAAAATAACTGGCATGATTACTAACGGCAATAACGGGGCCTTTTACAGGGACATTTTCGATCCCATAAATTTTTCCGCTTAAATAAAAATGCAGAATCGGATTGACCACCGACCATTTGAGTCCACGATAAAGATAAAAGCTGGTGACGGGTTCACGGAGTTTAGGAGAATTTTTCATGGTTTCGTAAATAGTTATCCAAATTTGGTACAAAAAAAATTGCCATTCTAATCAATATCAACAAACAACCATCTTTACAAGCACGAAAACTGTTTATTAATGGAGTTTCCACCGTAATGATGGCGTAATCAAAATTTTGTAAATTTTTTTATTCCCTTGGGCAAAGACATTGTAAACTAACCTTTGTTAAAACTATAGAGGATGTGGTATGGAACTAGACTATCCTGAAGACCTGCACTATTTAGATAGCCACGAATATGTTCGTCTTAAAGGGGAAATTGCGACAATCGGAATCAGTGCTTTTGCGATCGATGAATTGGGAGATCTAGTATTTTTGGAACTACCCGAAATTGGAGATTTATTAGAAGTTAGTGAACGATTTGGCACTATTGAATCTGTTAAGGCAACTTCTGACCTTTATTCTCCTGTGACGGGGACGGTGACCGAGAGGAATGATGCTATGATTGATGCTCCTGAATTAATTGCCGATGATCCCTATGGAGAAGGTTGGCTAATTAAACTACGGGTGGACAATCCTGATGAGGCTTTGGCAGACACTCTGACGGCAGTGGAATATCGATCGCAGTTGACAGGAGAAGATTAGAAGTTTTCAAGGGGTGCAATAAAATTGGCGTTCAAAGCCCCCTAATTTTCTTAAACTATTTTTTTAGGGCTAAAGTTAATCCATCGGCGATCGCCACTAAACTCAGACTAATTCGAGAATCTTGATAAAGTTTTGCATTGAAATCTCGAATAGCTTGGGTTTGTTGATCTTGAATCGTTGAATCCACTACTTTACCCGACCAAAGCACGTTATCAATCAAAATTAAACCGTTGGGACGAACTAAAGTTAAAGCTCGTTCATAATAATTTTCATAATTTCGTTTGTCGGCATCAATAAAAACAAAATCAAAACTGGCTGTTTCACCCTCAGCAATCAGTTGATCCAAGGTTTCTAAAGCGGGAGCAATTCGTAAATCAATTTTTTCAGATACACCTGCTTTTTGCCAAAAATCCAGGGCGATCGCCGTATATTCTTCATTAATATCACAGGCAATAATTTTTCCAGCAGATGGCAAGGCAAGCGCGACAGCCAAGGCACTATAACCCGTAAAAACCCCAAGTTCCAAAGTTTTCTTCGCTCCCATAAGTTGCACCAATAAAGCCATAAATTGACCTTGTTCTGGTGAAATTTGCATTTGGGCCATGGTCAACTTGGCTGTTTCTTCGCGTAATTGTTTTAAAATATCAGACTCTCTTAAAGAAATAGATTGAATATACTGATAAAGTTTTGTGTCCAATCCGATCATTTGTTTACTCATAAATTTGGATTACTAATTGTTTAAAGATGCTTTTTATTTTACCCAGGGATGGAGACGCGATCGCATTTTTTCTTTTTTCAGGAAGAGCGATCACTAAGTACTTCGACAAAATTATTTACACAAAGCGATCCTTGTACCGCAAGGCTTCTGAGCTTGTCTAATGGATAATTTATTTTACATGACCACTTATTGTTTTTGATAAAATGACGAACAACTAAATGAATAAAGGATAGATCCTGCCAACAACAGTTGATGATGCGTGGCAATTATTAGCTGAATTAGCCACTTTCCGCAGGTACTACTCCCTTCCCAGTGTAGAATTATACTTAAATAGGAGAAGAATTCATGAATAGAGCAGAACAATTAAAGGCAATAAGATTTGACACAGAAGAATGGGAAAAATTATTTTACAAATATCAGCAGGAACATATAAGAAAACGGCTGAAAGCGATCAAATATCTATATGAAAGTCAGACGCGACAGGAAGTGATGGCAAAAATTGACTGTGCTAGAAAAAGTTTGATCATTTGAATTGATACATATTGTCAAGCAGGGCTAAAAGCTCTAGCGACACCAATGAAGTCGCTCGGCGCAATACTTTATAGATTTGTGTAAGGATATGCACAAAGACAATGTGAATAGGCTATTCATTGCTCTAGACAACAATTCAACTCATAAAGAAAAGATGAAAAGGCAGTTAAAAGAGCATCTGCAATACGCAGGACTAACAGATAAAATAGCTGTAGAATTTATCCACACACCCGCTTACTCGCCCAACTTTAATCTTGCCGAATATGAAATTCATCTCTTGAGGTTACAGGAATTACATCATTTGCCTTCAAATGTAACCATTGCCGAA
>JANNLO010000098.1:0-22758 GCA_031396835.1 Snowella sp. SOY_38_metabat_116 | reverse complement strand
GGTTATTTCTCTGTCATCTTATTAGCTCAGCTTATGCTTCGTTTTGATAAAATATTTAAAAGTTATGTTTTACTCTCCTTAGATTCATAAATTAATCCCCTCTCCCTGTTTTTTGACTTTTTCAGCAAGCCCTAATTAATTCCGTACAATTACTTATTTAATACAGTCTAAATAGTTTGCAATATATAGAACCCATTTGGGGTCTTTTTCGAAACGGTTACGGTGAAGGGCTTGTGACAAAATCGGTAATTTGGTGAAACCCTCTTCTGTTAAGGTTTACAGGATAGATACCAAATAGGCTCTATAAGAAGAATTTGGCTGATGTTGCTTTTTTTCTTGTTTTTGCTAATTTGATTACATACTATTTAGATATGCAACAGCTTAATTTATTTATGACACCTAATTCTAATAATGACCCTCCTCCCGTCAACAGTTCAAATAATAATAAACATTCTCCCTTATTTTTTTTATTTGCTTGGAATGCTATAGTTGTTGGTTTTTGTATAATTGTTTTAAATAACGTTGGTCAACCAAAGCTTTTTTGGTATAGATTTATAATTTGTATATTCTTCTTTCTATTAGGTTTTACTATAGGTTTTTTAATAGGATTACCTGTGAATAAAAGTCTACAGAATTTAACTAAAATAAATTCTTTTTTCGTAAATTTAGTACTGGGTTTTACTATTGCAAATATTAACAATTTAAAAGATATATATTTTAAGTTAATAGCACCTGTTTCTTATTTGTTTTGTGTTAGTAGTACTGTTAAGTGTACGGATTCATTAGGACAAGACAAAAGTATAATTGTAATGACAACAATGTCTTTTTTTTTGACTGCTTTTGTTACAGGTACTTTTTTTTCAATTACTCAAGTTTATAGTATGATTCAGCACACATCTGATGTTTCAGAGGATGGTAGTAGTGCAAGAGCTACTACTGATGCAAGATCTGACGGTAATCAAAATGGTGACGGTTATACAACCTAAACTGATGCAAATCTCCTTGGTAGATTTATTAAATTTGGTAGTTTTTAGTGAGAGGTTGCATATTCAAGAAGTATTTGGTATTCCTTTAGGATGCTGCTCAATTGTATTGTTGATACGGTTCAACGAATAAGCTTAGACTGACATCAAATCGAGTCATCTACCAAATCACAACTAGGACAATTGAGCATGAATCATCGAAAGTCTAAGTGATCGCTATCTATTCCTTTGAGATGAACCGAACAAGCTAAATGGGGATTATGAGAGTAAAATAAACCGCAATCACAAACTGAGACTTTTAGATAAAAGTAGCTGTTATTGTATTAAAAGATGTATCAGTCAGGAGAAATTTTGTGCGTTTATTTAAAACAATTGCGGGCTTAAGAACTTATTTAAGTCAAGAAAAATTAGGAAAAAAAATCGGTTTGGTGCCGACAATGGGAGCCTTGCATCAAGGTCATTGTAGTCTTATTAAACAAGCTAGATCAGAAAATGATTTGGTAGTAGTAAGTATTTTTGTTAATCCCTTGCAATTTGAGCCAATGGAAGATCTAGCAAAATATCCCCGTCTTTTGGAAAAAGATTCTCAGATTTGTCAAGATCTAGGAGTAGATGTGGTTTTTGCTCCATCTTCTCAAATATTAGAAATTAGTGATGATAATCAGGATCAATCGACTCAAACAATGGTGATTCCTCCTAACAGTTTAACTAATAATTTATGCGCTACTTTTCGCCCAAAACATTTTTCAGGAGTTGCTACAATTGTCAGTAAACTTTTTAATATTGTTCAACCTGATGTTGCTTATTTTGGAGAAAAAGATGCTCAACAATTAGTTATTATTCGAGCTTTAGTTAAGGATTTAAACCTACCTATAGAAATTAAAAATTGCCCAACGAGCAGAGAGGAATCGGGACTAGCTTATAGTTCTCGCAATCAATATCTCAGTGATTCTGAAAGGTCTGATGCTTCAGCCTTATTTGCAAGTTTACAAGCCGCCCAACAAGCTTTTTCCCAAGGAATAAAATCCCGTCAATTATTATTAGATATTATTCAACAAAAATTAGTTTTAATTAAAAATATACAAGTTCAATATCTAGAACTAGTTGATCCCCAATCGTTAATACCTTTAGAAGAAATAACAGAAACGGGATTAATTGCGATCGCGGCTTATGTGGGTTCAACACGCCTAATTGATAATATTTTATTGCGAAATCGTCAACCGATTATTGCGATCGATGGGCCAGCAGGAGCGGGAAAATCCACTGTCACTCGATTGGTTGCCAAGGAGTTAAATTTGCTCTATTTAGACACAGGAGCCATGTATCGCGCTCTGGCTTGGTTAGTGCATCAATCAGGCTTAAATTTTACTGATCAGGCGGAAATTGCTGAATTAGTCAGTCAGGCAAATTTAGAATTATTACCCCAAACCTATCCCCAAGCGACGCGGGTGAAAATTAATGGGGAAGATGTGACCGAGGCGATTCGGACTCCCGAAATTACGTCATTAGTTTCGGCGATCGCGGCTCAAAAAACTGTTCGAGATGTTTTATGGCAAACTCAGCAATCCTACGGCAAAAAAGGAGGTTTAGTGGCAGAAGGGCGGGATATTGGTACTCAGGTTTTCAGAGATGCGGAATTAAAAATTTTTCTCACGGCTTCGGTAAAAGAAAGAGCTAGAAGGCGTTTGGGAGATTTTCAGGCTCAGGGTAAAACCGATATTCGTTTGGAAGATTTAGAACAAGAAATTGCCCAACGAGATCAACAAGATAGTAGCCGTGTGATCGCACCTTTAATCAAAGCAATTGATGCGATTGAAATTCAAACAGATGGATTAACAATTGCAGAAGTTACTAATAAGATCGTTCAACTTTATCTTAATCTTAGATAATTTCAAAAATCACATCAAGTAGGACATTTTATTTTGAATGCTAACTTGCTAAATCAAAAAAAGGTGAATAGCAAATCTGATGCTAATCATGAATAAAAAAACCGTTAATAATGAACAGTTCAGTTTCAATTTTAATGAGATTATTTTGAGTATTATTTGGTAACAAAGAGGATTTAAAAAAATGGCAATCAATGAATTTAGTGAACAACTTTTAGCTGCTAAAAAAGCGAAAGAATTAAGTTTTGAAGATTTAGAAAAGATTTTAGGAAGAGATGAAGTTTGGATTGCTGCACTTTTTTATGGTCAAGCAACTGCTGATAGAGAAGAAGTTCAAAAACTTGCGATCGCTTTGGATTTGCCAGAGGAAGATCTTGATTTTCTAACTATTCCATCACTAAAAGGTTCTCTAGCCCCAGAAATTCCGACTGATCCTTTGATTTATCGTTTTTATGAAATTATGCAGGTTTATGGAATGCCTTTGAAAACTGTCATTCATGAAAAATTTGGAGACGGTATTATGAGTGCGATTGATTTTACCCTTGAGGTTGATAAGGTTGAAGATCCTCAAGGCGATCGCGTCAAAGTAACAATGTGTGGTAAATTTTTGCCCTATAAAAAATGGTAATTAAAAACTAATTTGACTCAAAATATAACGCAGTCGATCATAGTCATCTTTTAACAAAAGACTTAAGTTTCTACCAATGTTAACAAGCCAAGCGCGATCGCCTTTTCTTAAACGGTAAATATCTCGAACTGTTGCCGCAATCAAAGCATCAGCAGGAGCATCTGTCACTAATAATAAAACTCTCAAAAAATCAGGTTGTTCGGTAAAACGAATAATTTCTGACCCGTCACATTGAAATACTGCTTGATGAATTTGAGGCGGTCGGGGTGGTAAATAATGATAAATTTGTCCTTCAGAAAACCCGTTATTATTATGTCCTGTTTGGGGCATTTCAAAACCGACAATTGCCGCCCTAAATTCTGTTTTTAACATCGCAAAAATTTGGGGTTGCTGTTCTCGGAGTTCTGTTAAAGATAAACCCAAGGCTCTTGCTCGATGAATGGAATCAATCGGTGAAGTCGTGACATAGGTGACTACCGCAAAAATTTTATTATCCGTTTCTTCATCGATCGCCTTAATCCAAGTCCCAAAAGGCGGCATCACAGGAAAATTGAGGTCTTCGGGTTCTAGACATTGGGCCAAAAAATTCGTCGTCGCTGTCTCAATCACTTCGGCAATGTGATGGGGATGGCGATCATCGCTTAGAAATTGCGGTAGGGGCAGACGCATTGTGTTTAAAAAAGCAGAAACCTTCTATTTTTTGCCTTTAACGGTGGGATCAAGAGCAGTTAATTCATTTAATTGAAACGTGACTAATTTATCCCAATTTCCCATTTCAAAAAGAACTGCCGCTTTGCCATCGCTCACTCGTTGAACTAATCCTTCAAAAAGATAATAAGTATCATTTGCATTAATAACTTGAACAGTTGCACCAGGTAAAATCATTTTTTTGTCCTCAGATTTAACTTGTTTTAGCTTAGCAGGATCTTTGTTTATTTAACGCTTTAAAAACGAGATTTAAGGGCGTGTTTTTTCCAGAAGTCTTCAACCAAAGTATAAAGGACAGGAACTACCAAAAGACTCAATAAAGAAGAGGTAATCAGTCCCCCAATAATTGCCACAGCCATCGGTTGCCGTAATTCTGCTCCAGCCCCCCAACCCAACGCCAAGGGTAACATTCCTAAAATGGTGGAAGCAGTAGTCATTAAAATAGGGCGTAATCGGACAATTCCTGTTTCAATTAAGGCATCATGACGGTTTAAGCCGCGATCGCGCAATTGGTTGGCATAATCAATCAATAAAATAGCATTTTTACTTAATAAGCCGAGCAAAAAAATCAGTCCAATCAGGGAAATCATGCCAAAATCACTTTGGGTAAATAACAAGCCTAACATGGCTCCTACAATAGAAAGTGGTAGAGAAAGGGCAATAACAACTGGTTCTAACAAACTTTTAAACAACCAGACGAGAATTAGCAACATTCCCGCTAAAGATAATAAAAGGGTGATCCCAAATTCGGTAAAAACTTGGCCCAGCCTCGCAGAATCTCCTTGCAATTCTAGGTTTACACCCATTGGTAAAATTGATTTGGCGATCGCGGTAACTTTTTCGGTCATTTCCCCTAGCGCAGAGTCGGGAGAGAGATTAGCACTTAGATAAACCGCTTTTTTCGTCTGAAAATGTTCTATTCCATCGCCATTTTTCTGAATTCCTGTCAATTTAACTTGAATTAAACCAGGAATTTTTTCGACTTTGGTTTTTAATTTCTCTGCTGTTGCTTGTAAAGTTTCTAGATCTGATCCCGTTAAAACGATTTTCAAAGGGCTATCATCCCCCGTTTCCACAAATAAAATATCTTCCACACTAATTGTGACTTTTGGCAGTTTGGGCAAGGCTTGACGCAGATTTTCTTGGACTTGACTGGTTCTTAAACGCCGCTCTGATTTAAGTTGGACATACATTTTTCCCTTGAGAGGATTAGTGTGCGCGCCTGCAATCGTAAAAACAGATTTGGTTTCGGGCATGGCTAAAATAATCGGTTCCAACTTTTCGGCAACACGGCGAGTTTTTCTTAATAAAAAGCGTTCTGGCGATCGCGCTATCTCAGCGACCCAATCAAAGGCTCCTCCTGTCTCGGTTTGAGGTGATAAAGCGTCGGTTTTAAGCTTTCCTGCTAAATTTGGCAAAGCAGATGTATAAACCACATTAAATTCTCCTCGGTCTAAAATAGGGATAAAACCTTGAGGAATCAGGGGAATCAGGGCAATTCCAAGGATTAAACTCGCGATCGCAACCAGCATAATCAGAGGACGATGGGCTAAAGACCAAGTTAATAATCGACGATAATTGGTGAAAAACTTACCTGGTTCTGGATTAATTTGGGTTTTATTCGACTTTTTTAACCAAAATAAAGCTAAAACAGGGGAAAGTGTTCTAGCAACCAACAGAGAAAAAATTACTGAAGTGGCAACGGTAATGGCAAAGGGTTTGAAAAATTGGCCTAAACTTCCCTCCATAAAGGCGATAGGAATAAAGACAGCAACTATAGATAAGCTTGTGGCTGAAACCGTCAATCCAATCTCTTCTGTGGCGTGAATTGCCGCTTGACGAGGAGATTCTCCTGCTTCAAGGTGACGACTAATATTTTCCACATCAACGATTGCATCATCAACAACAATGCCAATCACCAGAGCCAAAGCCAACAGAGTCAAGGTTTCGAGGTTAAAACCCAAAATTGCCATGACAATAAATGTACCCAACAACGACAACGGAATCGCGATCGCCGCAATCAAAGTCGCTCGCCAACTTCGTAAAAAGGGATAAATGACCAGAATCGAGAGAAAAATCGCAACAAATAGGGATTCGAGAGTTGCATTAGTGGCTTCTTGGATATAATTTGCCTGGGTTTCTGCGAGGGTAAATTGAATATCTGGAAATTCTATTTGTAATTTTTCCACCGTTTTTTGGGCAGATTTAACCACTTCGAGGGTATTTGCCTGGGCTTTTTTAATGATTTGTAAGGCTAAAACATCTTTCCCATTCAGTCGAGTTAGGGTTGCAGGATTGGCTTCGGGAGCGTTTTTGTTAGAAATTTCTCGAAAATCTCCATCTCCCAACAAATTAACGGTTAAAATGCCCTCTAATTGACTTAAAGCAGGAATGATTTTATTTTTAGCTAAATTATTTAATTCTTCTAAAGATTTTGTGGAACTAGAAATCGCATAAGTAACGGCACTAGATTCATTCAAATTAAAAGGAAAAATCTCGAATGTTGCACCAGTCGGTAACTGTAGATTTTTTAAGACATTTTTTACTTCTTGAGTTGAACTTTCTAAATTTAATCCTGGTTCAAAAACAATACTAACAACTGAACGACCTGGATAAGTAGAAGAGTAAAGCGTTATATTTTCAAAGGATTGTAGTTGCTTTTCTAAGGGTAAAGTCAGTTTATTTTCAGTGATTTCAGCCGTCGAAAAAGGAGCCGTTGCATTAACAATAACGACTGGAAAAGCGACTTCAGGAAACAGCGCGTATTTTAATGAACTTAAGGCAAATAAGCCAGCAAAGGCGATCGCAAGCCAAAAGCCAATGGTTAACCAAGAATGATTAATTGCCCAACGAGAAAGATTGTAGCGAGGTTTTTTCATTTAAATTTTATTCTTCATATAATACTTTTTCAAAACAGGTTTCTCCGACATTTGCTAATTTACGAGCAGACGTTTTATCGGTGTTGGCTTTTTGAACAATTGCCTTAAATTGCTGAATATTATATTGACTCTTAAAGGTTTTCATAGTGCAGTTACAAACGTCTTTCGCCACATCTTTTGTTAACCCTTGCTTGTCAACTCTTTGTAAACATTCTTGATGATATTGATCAAAGGAATTGACATTTTTAATTGGTATAACAGAAGGAGATTTGATCGGTTTTGTTGCACCTGTAGTTAAGACCGTAGAAAAAATAAAACTCAAATAAATCGTCGTACTAATAACAGAAAAAAAGTTAGTTTTCATAGAATTTATAAACTTTGTAAAATTTATATAATAAAAATATAATATCAAGTTAATAACCACTTAAATTTACCAATTTCTAAGACAAAATATGCACTTATTGTCATTATAAATAAAATAACAAAAAACGCGATCGCAAAATTTAACTATTTCTTCGGCATGATGGAAAAGCCTCACAACTTTGAAATGCCTAATTCCCGATTTAATTCCCTTCCCGTTCTCAATAAAAATTCTCTTGGGCGATCGCTTTCATCTTTTATGGCAATAATTGTGAACCGATGTGACGGATTAGCAGGCGATTCAACTGAGTTCTAACCCCAAATGATAAGCTAACAAAGGCATAAAAATTATTATTAGGAGCTATTATGACAGACGTATTGGAAATTCCCTACCTTTTAAGAGTCGCGCGGGGAGAAATCGTCAAGCGTCCTCCCGTATGGATGATGCGGCAAGCAGGGCGTTATATGCAAGTTTATCGTGATTTGCGGGATAAATATCCCAATTTTCGAGATCGGTCAGAAAATCCCGATCTAGCCATTGAAATTTCTTTGCAACCCTGGCGAGCATTTCAACCCGATGGAGTAATTATGTTTTCGGATATTCTGACACCATTGCCTGGCATTGGGATTCCTTTTGATATTATTGAAAGCCGCGGCCCCATTATCGATCCGCCGATTCGTACCCAAGAACAAATTGACAAACTTCATCCTCTCAATCCTGAAGAATCTCTGTCTTTTATTAAAACTATCTTAAAAACGTTGCGTCAAGAAGTGGGCAATCAATCCACCGTTTTAGGGTTTGTGGGATCTCCCTGGACATTAGCCGCCTATGCAATTGAAGGAAAAAGTTCCAAAGATTATAAAGTAATTAAAGAAATGGCTTTTTCTCAACCTGCAATGCTCCATAGTTTTTTAAGTAAAATTGCCGATGCGATCGCAGTTTATGTCCGTTATCAAATTGATTGTGGCGCGCAAATTGTTCAATTATTTGATTCTTGGGCGGGACAATTAAGCCCTCAAGATTACGAAGTTTTTGCCCTACCTTATCAACAACAAATCGTTCGTCAAGTTAAAGAAACCCATCCTGAAACACCGTTAATTCTTTATATTAGTGGTAGTGCTGGCGTATTAGAACGTATGGGAAAATCAGGCGTTGATATTGTTAGCGTTGACTGGACAGTGGATATGGCTGAAGCTCGACAACGTTTAGGAAAAGAAATGAAAGTTCAGGGAAATATTGATCCAGGAGTGTTATTTGGTTCTCACGCTTTTATCAAAGAACGCATTATTGATACAGTTCGCAAAGCAGGACAAGGCGGTCATATTTTGAATTTGGGACATGGTGTTTTAGTCGGCACTCCTGAAGAAAATGTGCGTTGTTTCTTTGAAACTGCTAAACAAGTGGATCAATTTCTTTAAGTTTTAAAAGTTCCCATAATTTATGCGATCGCAACTGTATTTAATATTAAAGAAAAAGATTTTAAACAACTCGACAGAAATTTTTTCTTTAAAGCGATCGCATTTTTTCTGACTAATAAATCCTAGATTCCCAGGACGCGCCATTTTACCTGCAAACGTGGCATTCAATCCGATCAGGGGATTCATGATACCGAGACAATTCGAGCCAATAATCCGTAATTTACCCAAAGCAATTTCTTTGATCTGTCGTTCGAGTTCCTGACCTGTTGCTCCAATTTCCCGAAAACCCGCCGAAATAATAATGGCTCTCTTGACTCCTTTTTCCACACATTCGCTGATAATGGCGGGAATAGTGGCGGCAGGCGTGGCGATAATGGCTAAATCAATCTCGGCGGGAATGGATTTTAAAGTAGGATAGGCGGGAATGCCCAAAACCTGACTGCGTTTAGGATTAACGAGATAAATACTGCCCCCAAAGGGGTTACTCATCAAATTCCAAACCAGGGTGCGTC
Organism: Snowella sp. SOY_38_metabat_116; assembly: GCA_031396835.1. Lineage (GTDB taxonomy): Bacteria > Cyanobacteriota > Cyanobacteriia > Cyanobacteriales > Microcystaceae > Snowella. The sequence continues at coordinate 13,383 of JANNLO010000098.1, read as the reverse complement.
CCACGCTATTCGGTTTATCGGTTGCCCCCACAACAGCGACGGTTTTAGGGTTAAAAATTGGCTCCAGGGGCTGATGCTGGGAGCGTAGAATGTCGTAGGCGTGATCGGGGGAATTCGGCGAGGGACTGAAACATAACTCAATTTCCAGATTTCTACTGGTCTAATTGTAATGCCCAAAGTAATCCGCGATCGCGTTTATCTTTTATTAGGAAAAACGTTACAGTACATCAAGGAAAACTTCTTGACTCATCGTACTGTTCACCTAATTTTATACTTTTCTGCGGTTTTTTTAATTACCGTTCCAATGGTTGTAACAGTTGCCCCACTAGGGTAGGAGCGATCGATGTATCAATGCCGTAGTTCTGAGGCCACCTCTGTTTGGGGAGGTAAAAACTCCCGAAGATTTTGTCAACCCAAGGAAAAATTGCGGCATAGTTTTTATTAATATACCTTTCTCCATCTTTTGTGTGGTGCCAATGATGAAAAGCAGGGGTAGCGACGAGACTTTCTAAAAAACCAAACCGCCAGCGCACATTCGCATGAACGAAAAAACTCCAAACCGTACCAACGACCGCATACAGTAAGGGAACGATATCCATACTTTTCCCTGTAGGTTGTGCTAGTCCTAAAAGATAGAGAGGAAGCAATCCACAGAGACGGGTAAAAACCAGATCCAAAGGATGGGCGCGGGTATTCACTAGCCAGTCCATTTCTTCTGCGCTGTGATGAATGGTATGGAAACGCCACAAAAAAGGGATCTCGTGCATCCAACGATGACCCCAATAGGCCCCAAATTCTCCAACAATCATTGCGGCAACAAAGCGCGATCGCCCAGGAAAAGTTGCCATCCAAGCGTAGAAATCAGTGGGAAGAAAATGATGAATTCCCCAAGCAATAACTGAAAGGGGCAGAACCAAGATCAGCTTAGGGAGAAGTCCGTTGAGGAAATAATAGCCAAGATCGGTCAAAAATCCTTTACGAAAGACCTTTTGAGGGTGCTGGAAAAAAAATCTTTCCAGAGGGATAAAAATCACCATCAGCAATAATAACCAGATGCACAGCTTGAAGACATCTAAAGCAAAAGATAGTAAATACTGTTGCATTTCTCAGTTTCTGTTTTGGGCAATTAGGGGCTAACTACAATTAGTCTAAGCCCCTTCTCTATCTAAGTCTAGTCTTTATCTTTTTTGGCTTGCTTACGTTTAAAGAATGCACCGAATGCGATCGCTGTTCCCGCACCCAGAATCGTTAGAGGTTCAGGAACCGCATTGACAGAAATACCATCCAACAACACAAACGGAGGTTGAGCTCCTGGAGTGCCGATTGCCAAAAAGTTAAGTGCGCTACTGGTACTGTTTGCCGTGAAGGTAAAGCTTTGTTGCATCCAGCCACTAAAGCCATGATTGGGTAAAGAGTAAACGCTGGTGAGCTGATTTGAACCCGCGAAGTTGACTTGGACTTGTTCTGTCGTAGCACCATTATAACCAGACTGTTGAGCCGCCGCCCAAGAAAAATTGACATAATACTGTTTTCCTACGGTCAGTCCGCTAATTGCCTGGGATATTCCGCCTCCACGATAGCCAATGTCACCATCAAGAGCAATATATCGCCCGCCATCAGGACTGCCAGTTAGTCCGTTGTTGGAACCATTACCTGGCCCCCACAGGCTGAAGTTATTAGTAAACTCAGGAGAGCGTGAACCAGTGGTGTCATCGGTAGCAGGGTTCATTAGGAAACCGTAGGCACGTCTGGTGCTAGTACCCTCGTTCGGGATGTCGACTAAGGCGCGATTCTGTAGTGTCCATCCCGTGAGATTCGTGTATCCATTTCCACTTGTATTTCTGAGTTGAGAGGGAAGAGTACCTGCGGTGTTTGACTGAAAAGCGGAGCCACCAGTGAAAGTCTCAAAGCTGCCGTTTGTAACTAGATTGGCTGCTTGGGCAGAAACGGCAAGGGTCGAGAAGGAAATAGCGGAAAGAGCGATGATAGCTGACTTACGAAGGATAGAGTTTGTATTAATCATTTTATTTTTAAATCGCGTAGAGTGTACTAGTAGGAATTTATTTAGCGTTCTGAGTTCCAGAATCTGCGTGCAATTACTTAATCGATCTGAATAATAACAAGAAAATTTTGTGTTGTCTATATATTTAAAGAGTATTTAAAGAAAATTACTTAAATATCACTTTTTTAAAGAGATTTTAAAGTTGCGGGGGACTGTCGAGTTTTTGGTCAGACTTGAGCGCGATCGCACTTTTCTCAAAATTCTTAATATCAACTATCAGAAAATCAAAACCCCCAAACCGAGATCTGGGGGAATTACATTTGATAACTGTGATAACTGCAACTTTTAAGCAATACGCTCTTCAAGAACCTTATCAATTAGTCCATATTGCACCGCCTCAGCCGCAGACATATAGTAGTCTCGATCCGTATCTTTGGCGATTTTCTCGATAGTTTGACCAGAACGTTCAGCCATAATGCCATTTAATTCATGACGAATACGGAGAATTTCCTTAGCTTCGATATCAATATCCGTTGCTTGTCGTCTTCCCGTTCCGCCCATAGGTTGGTGAATCATGATCCGAGCATGGGGAAGAGCCAGACGTTTACCGGAAGTTCCTGATGCCAACAAAAAAGCTCCCATCGAGGCCGCTAAACCCACACAAATCGTCACTACCTCGCATTTAATGTACTGCATGGTGTCATAGATAGCCATGCCTGCTGTCACCGAGCCGCCTGGAGAATTGATATACAAATAGATCGGTTTACTGGGATCTTCTGCATCCAGATAGAGCAAAAACGCCACAATGCGGTTAGCAAGACCATCGGTGACTTCTTGACCAAGGAAAATAATGCGTTCCTGACTCAGACGAGAATAGATATCAATCCAACGCTCGTACTGGCTTCCAGGAAGACGATAGGGGACACTAGGAACACCGATAGGCATAGCAATTAGGTCAAAAATAAAAGTTTAACAGTGAAAACAAAGAAATTGGCAATTAATCGCCATTAAACAACAGCCGCAAGCGGTTTAGGTAGATCCTTACGACTTTCTAGTACCTTATCAATCAAGCCATAATCTTTGGCCTGTTCTGGGGTGAGATAAAAAGTTCGGTCTAGATCTTTAGAGATTTTTTCGACGGTTTGCCCCGTATTTTTAGAAAAAATTTCCAACATAGTCCGTTTGTTATCCAAGACTTCTTTCGCCCGAATTTGAATATCCGTTGCTTGACCTCTCGCACCCGTCCGATTTTGGTTGAGAATAATCGTGGTATGGGGAAGACTGGCACGAAAACCCTTGGTTCCAGACGATAAAATCATGGCGGCGGTTCCCATTGCCTGACCAATACAAATAGTATGAACAGGCGGCTTGATGTAACTTATGGTGTCACAAATGGCGAAGGCTTCGGTTTCAAATCCGATCGCGTCTCCTGTGTACCAAGAGGTTCCCGTCGAGTTGATATAAAAGAAAATGGGTTTATCGGGGTCGTCGAATTGCAGGAAAAGGAGTTGAGCGATAATCAATTGCGTCACATCCATTCCCACTTGCTGTTTCACTTCATCGGAAGAAAACAGAGGCATTCCCAGATAAACAATCCGCTCTTTGAGTAAGAGAGATTCAAGATCTGGGGGTGGGGTACGAAAAGCTGAATCTCCGTAGTAGGAACTTTGCACCGCGTTAATGTCCGTTTTTTCAAGAATTGTTTGGCTTCGACAAAATCAAAGAACTTTCCAAGAAGGATTTAGATCTACATTTTGTCTAAGTGTTCATTGTAACTTAAAACCCTAAGCTGTCTTGTCACTCTGCTCTATTATTGCTGGTAATGTAGGTTTTTTCGGATGTTGACTTGGGGATAATCTGTTCTTAAATTGATTATTTGATAATTTTGTATAAAAATAAGGTTAATTTGTTGAGTGTCTGGGTAAATTTAAAAAATTAGCGATCGCATCATGAAAATTCTCGTTTTAAATGCTGGTTCTAGTAGCCAAAAAAGTTGTCTTTACAATTTAACAGATAACAATTTCCCCATTGATATTCCCGAACCGATTTGGGAAGCAATGATTGATTGGACGGTTTTGGAAGGAAAAGGTGTTTTAACGGTAAAAGCAAATGGGATTAAACAAAAAATTGAATTGGCAAATAGCGATCGCCAATTGGGGATTTCTCAAATGCTTAATACTTTGCAAACAGGGGAAACCCAGGTTTTAAATAATCTTACGGAAATTGATATTGTTGGGCATCGAGTTGTTCATGGCGGCACAAGTTATTCCCAAGCAATGTTAATTACGGATGAAGTAAAAGCAACTATTGAAAGATTAATTCCCCTCGCGCCTTCTCACAATCCTGCCCATTTAGAAGGCATTGAAACTATTGAAAGTTTATTAAAAAATACGCCTCAAATTGCAGTTTTTGATACGGCTTTTCATACAACAATTCCACCTAAAGCTGCAGTTTATCCCATTCCCTACGAGTGGATTGATAAAGGTATTCGTCGCTATGGATTTCATGGAACTAGCCATAAATATTGCACTCAAAAAGCGGCTCAATTATTAGATAAATCTTTGGAATCTCTTAAATTAATTACCTGTCACATCGGCAATGGAGCATCTTTGACAGCTATTAAAAACGCAATTAGTATTGATACGACAATGGGATTTACACCTTTAGAAGGTTTGATGATGGGAGAGCGGAGTGGTTCGATTGATCCTGCCATTTTAATTTATTTAATGCGGCAATATGAATTAACAGGAGAGGAATTAAATCACTTATTAAATAAAGAGTCTGGACTAAAGGGAATTTCTGGATTTTCTTCAGACTTGCGAGATATTTTAGAAGCTATAAAGGGCGGAAATGAACGGGCAAAACTTGCGTTTGAAATTTATATTCATCGTTTTCGTGCTTGTTTGGGGCAAATGTTAGCTTCTTTAGGTGGCTTAGATGTTTTAGTTTTTACGGCAGGAGTTGGAGAAAATTCTGCAATTGTGCGAGAAAAAGTCTGTGAAGGATTTGCTTTTTTAGGGTTAAAATTAGACTTAGAAAAAAATGCTAATTCTCCTCTTGATCAAGAGATTTCTAGCCCCGATTCTTCCATTCGGGTTTTAATTATTCATACCGAAGAAAATTGGGCGATCGCTGAGGAATGTTGGCAGTTTAAATCGAATTTGGGAAACAGTTCTAAGTAATAGAAGAATAATCTTTTCAATAGCCTAGAACGGAAAATTTCGGGTTGTCCTCGGTAATTTCAAAAATTTTTTGTTAGAATGCCGCGAGTCAAAGATTATCGCTTGATTAATTTACAGTGTAAATTTACAGTTTTTTACCAAGGAAGAACTTGGGATTTATTGGGCAGTAGAGAAAGTAGAGAAAGTAGGACACAATCGCATTTATTACTTAATCAGGTTCGTTTTGAGAATGGCAGTATGTACCTTAGTTTTGCCATAAGGTTCTATGCTCTCGCAATCATTAAATTTAGCGTTCTTGTAAACGATTTTTACTTTTTTATTCAGGAATTTCTTATCTTGCTCACAAACGCTAAAGTCGGCAAAAACACCTTCATATTTTTTACCCTTATTGTCAATTAAATTAACGGTAGTATTAAATATGTAGTGATAGCTAAAACTAACTGATGTAACAATACTTGATTTTTTGACTTATTTAGGATTTTTACAATTAGTTATATAACAAATTGGACTGGGTGTTGGCGAGCGATGTTGTTTTATTCAAGCAGAAACTAAATACCTCATTCTCTAACAAATTTCTTCAAAAAATGGTATCATCAAAAGCAAGTTAGTAATCACTTATTTTTTTGAGTAGACTGTCGTGAATTTTTTCTTAATTTGTCCTAACTGTGGCTCTAATTGTATTGTCAAAAATGGAAGCATTCATAATAAAAAGCAAAAATATAAATGTAAGGAATGCCAACGTCAATTTATTGAAAATCCTACTAAAAAATTTATTAGTGATGATACCAAAGAACTCATTGATAAGTTACTCTTAGAAAAAATCAGTTTAGCTGGAATTTCAAGAGCAACTGGAGTCTCAGAAAAATGGTTACAAGATTACGTCAATTCCAAGTATGAGAAGACTTCTAGGCAAATTAACGTATGTTCAAAAAAGCCAGGAAAAATCGAAATTGAATGCGATGAAGCTTGGTCGTTTGTCGGTGCTAAAAACAACAAACAATGGATTTGGTTAGCTTTGGATAAAGAAACTAGAGAAATTGTCGGTTGTTATGTGGGAGAACGAGGAGAAATCGGGGCTAAAGGACTTTAGAAATCCCTACCATCTGTTTATAGACAATGTGCTGTTTGTTATACAGATTTTTGGGCCGCTTATGCTAAAGTTTTCCCGAAAAATAGATATAAAGCGGTTGGCAAAGAAACTGGTTTAACTAATCATATAGAACGCTTTAATAATACTCTTCGCCAACGAGTTTCTCGACTGGGAAGAAAGACTTTATCTTTCTCTAAAAAATTAGAAAATCATATCGGAGCTATCTGGAATTTTATTCATCATTATAATTCGGCGATCGCCTGTAAACTATAACATCACTACATCTATAGGACTACCAAGATTTGAAATAGTTTCTGCCAAAAATAGTCAAGTTTGAAATAATTAGCGTAGAACTTTTTCAGTTTATTAGCTGCTGGTTTAAATACTTCTTTATAAGTTTTATTCCAAGCTTTTAATGCCCAATTAAAAACCCAACGTCCATAACCTGCGTATTTAGATATTAAAGTTTTTTGTTAGTTATTAAGTTTGAGCTTAGTTTTAAAACCTAGTAGCATTGAATTGATAAGATAATGAAGTTTTCGTGGGACTGTAACATTGATAGATAGCTTTTAATCTTGGATTTTAATTTTATCGTAAAGTTGCGCTTTCTATCACAAATCAAGCACTAAAGGAATGCTCTCAAGGATTCGGTCGGTGGGATAGCTCGATAAAATTCACGATTCATCCTGCTTTTTTTACCCTAAAATAAAAGATTATCAAATAAGTTTTTAGGATAATAACTTTTTATGGGAAATAGGACAGAATGCGATGTTATTGTAATTGGTTCAGGAATCGGTGGATTGGTTACAGCGACTCAACTAGCGGCTAAGGGAGCAAAAGTTCTTGTTCTAGAAAGTTATATTATTCCTGGCGGAAGTTCGGGTTATTTTGAACGCTCAGGCTATCGTTTTGATGTGGGTGCATCGATGATTTTTGGGTTTGGTGAACAGGGAACGACAAATTTACTGACTCGTGCTTTGGCTGCGGTGGGCATGAAACTAGAAACGTTGCCCGATCCTGTGCAAATTCATTATCATTTACCCCATAATCTGGAGATTAAAGTTCATCGAGATTATGAGAATTTTTTGCAAGAACTGATCGCTCGTTTTCCCCAGGAAAAAATTGGGATTCGTCGTTTTTATGATGAGTGTTGGCAGGTTTTTAATTGTCTGAATGAAATGGAGTTATTGTCTTTGGAAGAATTGGGTTATTTAATGCGGGTTTTCTTTCAGCATCCTGGGGCTTGTTTGGGATTGCTGAAATATTTACCCCAAAATGCGGGAGATATTGCTCGACGCTACATTCGCGATCCCGAACTTTTGAAGTTTATTGATATGGAATGTTATTGTTGGTCGGTGGTTCCTGCTGATTTCACGCCAATGATTAATGCGGGCATGGTTTTTTGCGATCGCCATTATGGAGGAATTAATTATCCCAAAGGCGGCGTGGGTCAAATTGCCCAAAAATTAGTAGAAGGATTAGAAAAAGCAGGGAGTGAAATTCGCTATAAATCTAAGGTCAAACAAATTTTGTTGGAAAAAGGAAAGGCGATCGGTGTTGAATTAAGCAGTGGAGAAAAATATTTCGCTCAGCGCATTGTTTCTAACGCAACTCGTTGGGATACCTTTGACAAATTGTTACCGACCGAAGCCATGCCCAAAAAAGAAAAACGCTGGCAACAACGCTATCAAAAATCCCCTAGTTTTCTGAGTTTGCATTTAGGCGTTAGGGCTGACTTTTTACCCATTGGCACGGAATGTCATCATATTTTATTAGAAGATTGGAACAAAATGGAACAGGAACAGGGAACAATTTTTGTATCAATTCCCACGTTGCTTGACCCTGAACTTGCTCCCGAAGGTCATCATATTATTCATGCGTTTACTCCTAGCTGGCTTGAAGAATGGCAAAATCTTTCTCCTCAGGCCTATGAAGCTAAAAAAGAAGCTGCTGCCGAAAATCTTATTCAGCGTTTAGAATCTATTTTTCCAGGCTTAGATGCCGCTTTAGATTATCAAGAAGTGGGAACACCTCGGACTCATCGTCGTTTTCTTGGTCGTCAGGATGGAACTTATGGCCCGATTCCTCGGCGAAAATTAGCGGGATTGTTGGGAATGCCTTTTAATCGGACAGCAATTTCTGGACTGTATTGTGTGGGAGATAGCACTTTTCCAGGTCAGGGACTCAATGCTGTTGCTTTTTCTGGGTTTGCGTGTGGCCATCGAATTGCCGTTGATTTAGGACTTTAAGATTAGCATTCCCGTGTTTTCAAGGACATTTTTCTAAATTAAAGATTGTTAATTTTCGTAAACTCAGTAAATTTTCCCTTGAGAAGTATTGGGTATAACGTTAATTATTAGAGGTACGTGATTACGTTTACCCCTATTTTTGTTTTTTGCCGACACTGATTGCCATGATTGAAAATTAAATCAAACTTCATGCTTTTCTCCTTGGATTCTTTATGGTTGCTACTCCGACTCGTTTTCTTACTCCCCAAATTTTGCCGCAAATGTTATTAGGACAACGCCTGATTCACGCGATTAATCATTGTATTGAATCTCATCAAATGCTTCCTAACATAGCAGAGATGATTGGACAAGACTTAAACGTTGAAATTTGTGCCTTACTTTTTATTAATCAGGAAACATTGTCTTTGCAGGGAGTTGTCTGGACACGAGAGCAAACAATTTTGTTGAAAGCAGGTTCTGATTGGTTAGAAAATAATTGGTTTCAAAAAATTCAACTTCAGGAATATCCCCTTTTATTCAACTCAAAAGTAACTCCATCAACAATAATTCAACTGACACAAAATATTTTTCTGCGATCAGGAATAGGATTACGGACTATCTTCCAAGGACAGGTTAATGGTGTGGTGATTATTGGTTCTTCCCAACCTCAAAAATATTCCTTGGAAAAAGCCAAATTAATTGAAATTGCTGATAGCTTGGCGATCGCAAATCATCTTTTTCAAAGTTCTCAATCTATTCCTAAAACAAAAGTAGAAACGATTAAAAGTGTTACTCAAAATCACAATTTAACAATAGATGAAAATCTTATTAAGGCTTGGTATGAAGCTACACGCCAAAAATTAGAGCAACAACGTCAGACAAATGATCAACTCATTCATAATATTGTCACGATTATGAGCGATCAAACTCGTAATCCTTTGACCAATATTCGTATGGGAATTGAGATGTTAAGAAGGAATTTGCATTCACCTGAAAATTCAAACAAGGGATTAGATTTGATCGAACAAGAGTGGCGTAAATTAAACGATATCAATGAGGAAATATTACAATTAAAAACCTTAAAACTTAATCATATTAATCTTCAGTTTAGTCAAGTTAATTTAAACCATTTTTTTCAACAATTAGTAACAAGTCATGAGTCTAAATGGAGAGAAACTTCTTATCTATTAATTATTAAAACTGATTTGCCAGAAAACTTGCCAGTGATTAATTCAAATGTAAGCTATCTACAACGTATCTTTGATGAATTATTTATTAATGCTAAAAAGTTTGCTCTAAAAAATACAGAGATTACCTTAAAAATTAAAGAATTTAACGAAAATAATCAAGCCTATATCAGATTAGAATTAAGTAATTTAACTTCATCAATTAAATGTAATAACTTAAATCATTTCTTCGATCCATTCTATCGAGATCAGTGGGTAATTGATACAGCTATTTCAGGAGTTGGTCTGGGTTTAACGATTATAAAAGAATTAGTTGAACAGCTTAATGGTAAGATTACAATCAAGTGTAATTCTATCAGTATTTCTAACCATTGTTTGATTACCGTTATCGTTATTTTTCCTGTTAATTGAAGTGGCTAGCTAATCTTTTCATGCTGATTAAGCAAATTCCTACGCAACTATTTCGTTGGCAACGCGCTCATTATTCTTCCCTACGACGGCAGCTAGAAATTTTCAAGGTAGCTGTTAGCTTTCTAAGTTTTTTAGTCTGGGATAAAATAGCGAATAATATTACATCTCCTCAACGTCAGCATCGGGCGAAATGGTTGGTTAATCGTTTATTAGATCTCGGCCCAACTTTTATTAAAATTGGTCAATCTCTTTCAACTCGTGGCGATCTAATTCCTGTTGAATATGTGCAAGCATTGAGTCAACTTCAAGACCAAGTTCCGCCTTTTTCTTCTCAAGAAGCGATCGCAGTTATTGAAAAAGAATTTAATCAATCGGTCAATATTTTATTTCAAGAATTTGCAATAGATCCCCTTGCATCAGCTAGTTTAGGACAGGTACATTGGGCAAAATTAGAGAGTGGAGAAGAAGTTGTTGTTAAAGTGCAACGTCCTGGTTTAGAAAAGTTATTAAATCTAGATTTCGAGGTTTTAGATAAATTAATCTGCTTCGGAAAAAATTGGTTGCCAGGGTTCAAAATATTTGCAAAAAAATATGAAATTGAAACTATTTATAAAGAGTTTTTTGCATTACTCTTTCAAGAAATTGATTATATTAATGAAGGTAAAAATGCAGACCGTTTTCGTGAAAACTTTAGAGGCTATCCCAGGGTAAAAGTTCCCAGTATTTATTGGAATTATACCACTCAAAAAGTTTTAACTCTAGAATATTTACCAGGCATTAAAGTCGATGATCAAGTAACATTAACTGCCAAAGGAATTAACTTAGATAAAGTTATTGAAACAGGAATTTGTGCCTATTTAAAACAACTATTATTAGACGGGTTTTTTCAGTCTGATCCGCATCCTGGAAATATGGCCGTAAATCTTCAGGGAGAATTAATTTTCTATGATTTTGGAACAATGGCTGAAGTAAAAACCATTGCCAAGGATCAAATGATTCAGACCTTTTTTGCTGTCCTCCAAAAAGATGTAGATAAAGTCCTAGAAACATTAATTCATATGGGTTTAATTGAAGCAAAAAACGATCTGCGATCAGTTAGAAGAATGGTAATTTTTATGCTGGATAACTTTCGAGAAAAACCCGTAGATGTGAGAGCATTTGAACAAATTAGTGATGAAATTTACCTCATCTTTCAACAGCAACCCTTTCGTTTACCGCCGCAGATGACATTTATTTTAAAGTCAATCATGACTCTAGATGGTATTGCTCGCACCCTCGATCCCCAGTATAATTTGATTGCAGCTAGTCAACCTTTTATTCAAAGTGTCGCGCTGGATAAAAATCAAGAGTCATTATGGTTTTCATTGGCAAAACAAGCACGGACTTTTATGTTTAAAGGCTGGAAAAAACCGAGTCGAACCGAACAATTTTTACAAAATCTAGAAGATAAAATTGAACGCGGAGAATTGCAAGTCCGAATTCGTTCTCTCGAAAGCGATCGCCTTTTAAAAAAGATTCATTTAGGAATTAAAAGTTTAATTTATACTTGTTTAACTGGTTTTTTATTGCTCTCTGCTTCTCTGCTTCTCTCAACTATTTATTTTAAATTTGCGATCGCAGGATTTGGATTAGCAGGACTATTTAGTTTATTCTTAATAAAATCTTTAATTAAATTAGCTATTCAAGAAAAAATTGACAATCTAACACCAATTCAAAAATGAAGTCTAAAAATGTGAGAAGATACTAAAGTGACTGAGTTAATATCATCTCCAATTCCCCAGAAATCTTTATGCAGTGCCGTGTTTGCGATTCAACTAACTTAGAATTAGCCATTGATCTCGGTTCCCAACCTTGGTGCAATCATTTTCTCCAACCAGAAGAAATTGGTCAAGAACCTTACTATCCATTGCGAGTATTATATTGCCATGATTGTGCAACTGTCCAACTAGATTATACTGTTACAAAAGAAGTTATGTTTGGGGATCATACTTATCTTTCAGGAGTCACAAAATCCTTGAGCGAACACTTTAGAAAAGTGGCTGAAGAAGTTGATGAAAAATTCTTTAAAAATACACCGAATAAATCAGTTTTAGATATAGGCTCAAATGATGGAACCCAATTAAAACATTTCCAAAAATTAGGTTATGAGGTGTTAGGAGTTGAGTCATCTAAAAAAACAGCAAAAATTGCCAATGATGCGGGTGTTCCGACACTAAATGAATTTTTTAATTTAGAAGTTGTTAATAAGCTTAATCGTCAGTTTCATCTTATTAACGCAGCAGGGGTTTTCTTTCATCTAGAAGAGTTACATTCGGTAGCAGAAGGAATCAAAGTAGCATTACGAGAAGATGGGGTTTTTGTAGTGCAATTTCTTTACATGAAACGCATTGTAGAAAACCTTGCATTCGATCAAATTTATCATGAACATTTACTTTATTACAATCTTAAAACTATTGAAGTATTACTTAATCGTCATGGTTTAGAAATGTTTGATGCTTATTTATCCCCTATTCATGGTGGCTCAATTATTGGTTTTGTCAGTCATCAAGAAACAAGAAAAACAAGCGATCGCCTAGAAGAAATGAGACAGGAAGAAATTACTGAAAAAAGTAATGAATTTGCAACTTACTTAGACTTTGCAAAACGAATTGAGCAGATGAAAATTGAAAATTTAGCCTATCTTTCCCAGGCAAAAGAAGCGGGTAAAACTATTTGGGGATTTGGTGCGCCCGTTAAAGGAAATACCTTGCTCAATTATTTTGGGATTGGCACTCAATACTTAAATTATTTAGTCGAAAAAAATGAATTGCGTCGGGGTTTATTTTCTCCTGGAATGCACATTCCTTTAGTGATTGAAGGAGAGTTAGAGACTTTACCTGATATTTATTATGTTCTAGCTTGGAATTTTAAACGCGAAATTCTAGCTAATAATCAAGCATTAATTAATCAAGGTGTAGAATTTTATTTTCCTGTCAATCCTTCTGATGCCTAAGCTATTTCTAGTGGTAATTTAATCTAAAAAACAAGTTTACTTATTTAGGTTTTAAAAGTCAGTTTTTTCTGTCTAAAACAAGAGATAACTATAAAAATAAGGATGGTGAATAAAATAACATTTATCCAATTTTCATAATGAATGTTGGACCCCGCATTCAGCAGGTTATTTAAGACAAAAAATAATATTGCCGAGAAGAGGAACCAAGAAACTGCAAAATCAAATTTTGTTTATGCGTGAGTGGGATAGAAGACTTAACCCCATTGATAAAGACAAGATGAACAGACTGAA
>JANNLO010000059.1:0-4734 GCA_031396835.1 Snowella sp. SOY_38_metabat_116 | reverse complement strand
AGAAAAGGTTATTTCTCTGTCATCTTATTAGCTCAGCTTATGCTTCGTTTTGATAAAATATTTAAAAGTTATGTTTTACTCTCCTTAGATTCATAAATTAATCCCCTCTCCCTGTTTTTTGACTTTTTCAGCAAGCCCTACGTAACATTGGATTATAGGGATCGTCAGCTAGTAGTCTTAATTTGGTTTCTATTTTCTATTTTAAGTCGGGTTATCGTTTAATCGTTGTTTTAAAAGTGTGTTTAAATGATTGGCTAAAAACCAAGTTAATCATTATTCAGTTCGGCAATAATGGCATCAACATTTCCTCGAAAAACATTACCATTTTGATAGTCTTGTTGAGCTTGAGAAATATTTTGAGCAATTTGTTCTCGTCTTTTTTCGATTTGCCGATGTTTAACAATATTGATCAAGTCGTCTTGTTCATCAAAAGAGAGATAGTCAATCATTTCTAAGATTTGACTAAATTTCATCGTTTGCGGCATTGTTACTTTCTTCTTTTTCAATACAGGCTTTTATTTTAATCTGCTTGGGCGATAATGACATCTGCGATCGCCGATTAAGGAAAACTTCGTAACTCACAAAGAGCGATCGCGCTTTCAAACTCCAAAATGATCGCGTTTTTAAAGTTTAATTAACAAGATGACGGCGATCGCACTGGATTACAAATCGGACTTGCTAACAGATTTCTTATCGAGAGCAATTTCAAATAAAAACTCAGGGGAAAAGTCTGCTCCATTTGGCCATTCTATCGTCCGACTAGTTACAAATACCTTTTGAAATAAACTTTTATCTTTCAAGGGTTCAAAGATTTCTCCATACAATTCTTGTTCTAAATCTACAATCCCTTCTATTCCATTATTAAACGTTAGCTTTAATTGATAGTTATCTAGATATTCCACTGAGACAACATGAAGTAATAAATCCTTTTTATGGAAGAGGATCGATTCTGTTAAGAGGTTTTCTTTGACGTGCATTTTCCCAGTTCTCCAATAGTTCAGATTGGTGTAGATCGAGCCACTCCCAGATTAAATTTAGTCCTCTTTTGGGCATTTGACCACAAACCTCACCTGTTTTAATCATTATAATCGCTTCACAATCTTGATACTCAACATGAATATGAGGCGGATTGTGATCGTTGTAGTTCATTGTGATTTTTATTCCATAGAAGCTTGAGAGAGTGGGCATAAGGTAGTTTTAAAATTTAATCAACAAGATAACAGCGATCGCGCGGGTAGGATGTGTTAGCGTACCGTAACGCATAATACAATTCGTCATGATTAAAAGCAAAAAGGCGAGTTAAGTAACGCACCCTACAAGATCGGCGATCACACTGTTTATTTCCCTAGAAACGAATCGCACCATTACATTTCATTAATGTACCTACGATCGCTGCAATTAAAATGTATCTCCTGAATATTTTATTTGTTTAAGTAATTTGTATAAATTTTCTACAGAATCAATGCTCATTAATTTTTCAGATGTCAGCAGTTTCGTTAATACGCTTCTTGATACATCAAGAATTTTAAGATGATCACTTCTATTTATATCTTTGTTTCCTGAGTGGACAATTGCTGACCTTAATCCATATAAATTTTTGACTTCGGTTTCAATTTTTAAACGCTCCTCAACCGATTCACCTAAGATAAGGGCTGTCGCTTCCGATATTTGACTAAGAATAGAAGCATTAATGATTGTTTTTTCATTATATGTAAAAATTATTTCTAGGGCGATTGCCGCTTTCAGAAAAGCACTCTGAGGCAACGGCTCCATTATAGATTGTCCGATCCATTCAATAGCTAACAAAATTCGTTTTTGAAACTGATTTAAACTATTCATATTGGCCATTTGCCAAATGTATCTATAACCAAAATTTTCATCTGTAAAATAAGGATTATCAATTCGTAATTCCTTGGATGCGCCATGAATTTTTGATGAAGTAACTAATCTATTATCAGAAAAAACAATAGCATTTCTTGTATTCCAGCCTTGATAATTAAAAATTCTAACTTCATAATCAGGATTTGGATAACCTATTATATAAAGCAGGATTAATTCAAATCTCTCAAAGTAAGAATCCGCTATCTCAATTGCTTTTTCATCATGTTTAACATCTGCTTTCCATTCAATTAGATACTTTGGGGAATAGTTAAGCCAGATATATTCTGGCATTACTGGCGATTTTGATTCAATTATATGCTTGTGAGATTGAGAATGATAAATTGTATAATCACCTAAAGAAACTGGATCAATAGAAGTCTCGAATGTAATGCCGTATATTTCCCTAAAAACAGAAAATGTTTGTGTTACCTGTGATTTTAAATGATTATAAAATACCTCTACACATTCTTCTGTTACTTCAGTTTTTGTTATCAATGATTCTGAAAAATACTCAATAAAACTGCTTTTATATTTTTCGATGGTATAACTTCTTTCTATTTCAGGATCCAAGCTAAATGCTCTAGATATTGCTTCTAAATATTTAAAGTAGTTTTCATTTAAAAAATTGATAGCATTCTCACCAAGACCATAAGTTTGGTGTCCAATACCCTGTTGTCCAAAATAATCACCAATTTCAGCAAGGCTTATAATTTCATTTACAATTTTTAGAAGTTTCTTTACGATACCTGAAGATTTCATTGATTTTTTGGACAATTCAGCAAAAGGTGGATAAATACTCTTCTAATCTAGCAAACTTTAAGTTTGATCGCCGATCTTGTAATTTGGATTAAGGAACGCAACTATCGGAAATGATAACCTCATTGTCGAGCTACTACGATCACTTTCTCTGATGAAGTGCGATCATTTTGTAAAGAGGGATCATTTTGGAACAGCAATTCTCATTTTAGAACATTTGTACTATAAAAAGTTATCAAATTTACCAATACAGTTAAGCAGGTCAACGATAGAATAGG
Source organism: Snowella sp. SOY_38_metabat_116 (assembly GCA_031396835.1). Lineage (GTDB taxonomy): Bacteria > Cyanobacteriota > Cyanobacteriia > Cyanobacteriales > Microcystaceae > Snowella. Next base: position 1,819 of record JANNLO010000059.1, on the reverse strand, counting down.
GGTTTCAGGTATTGCAAAGCGATAGATTCATGAGAATCATTCTCATAATGAGAATTGCTGATTTTGGAAGAGGCGATCGTTTTTAGGGATTAAACCCAAGAGAGATTAAATTCCTTTTAACTGCTTATCCTCAGAATCCGATTTGTCCACAACCGACTTGGTTCGTTTAACCAGCGATCGCAAAGCTTCGTTAACGGCGGCCGAATCCCGAAAAATTTCTGCCATATCTGGCTCAAGTACAACAACGTTCGTAGCCTGTTGATACGCCTCATAATACTTACCACGAACACCACCTGAAAAATCATATTCCGTTCTCATTTCGTCATCAATAGTGATGTTTAAATTAGAATCCTGATTCATAAATTTTCCTCTCATTTCGAGTTACTAAACGGGCACTAATTAAACGAACTTCATTCTGCCGTTCCGTATGAGAAACCACTAAAAGACGCTGTGACTTTGATTGCCCTGTTGTTAAGAGACGGCACTCTTCTATTGAGTGATCAGGGTCAGAAATGGTGATAGCAAAGGGATCGCTAAACACAGTAACAGCTTCTTCAAAAGAAATACCGTGCTTTTTGATGTTACTTGACGCTTTAGCTGGATTCCACTGAAACTTCATAGAGCTATTCTACCCTAATTCCTCATTAAGAAGGGAGGTTCAGTCACGAAAAATAAGAGGGCGATCGCGTTTTGTTGGGATGAGATTTGGAAGGGCGATCGCTTTATCTGATGAAGTGCGATCGCTTTCCCTGATGAAGTTGTTTGGGCTTCTAAAACCTAGTGCTGTGTGATTAACGCTTACTCATTAGGTCTATCTTCGGTAAATTGATCCAGAGCTTCTACCATTCCTTCTGAATTCTGAATAAGGTTCCAAGATCGTAAAGCAAACATGAAGATTGGCGATCGCCTGGGAAAGTCTTCTGAATCAGGATCAGTATTTTTAATAACTTTAATAGCATTGAGAGCTTTTTCTAACTGGGGTTGATATTCGTCCAGAAAGATTTCTAGTCGTTCAAAGGTTTTTTTATAAATTGCAGTCATTGTTTTAATCTTTTTTCAAATTAAAGGGAAAGGTATTTCTTTAAAAAAATAGATTACCTTCCCCTCTAAGAACTTAGTAACTATTAACTGGGAATGCCGTCCATAATTTTTTCCATCACCTGATCAACCGTAAAGCTAGCCGCTTTTTGGCGGGGAGGAAACTCCTCAAAAGTTGAGATAAATTGAGCCACAATAGGTTGGGCTGCTAATACTAGGGGAATATGATCAAACATCCAATCCCAATAGGTATTCGAGGTAATATCGGCACGTTCATAGGGATCGGTGCGGAGATTAAACAGTTTTGGAATTCGCAACACGACAAAAGGTTCAGCCCAGATTTGGCAAGTACCTGTTACTCGTTGTTCCATGAAAACGGTTTTCCAATGGTCATAACGCATGGCCATTAAGTCACCATCATCACTGAAGTAAAAATATTCTACGCGTGGGCCTTTTTCGACTTCTCCTTTCAGATAAGGTACAAAATTATAACCATCAAGATGTACTTTGAAAGTTTTATCTCCTGCTTGATGACCCTTGAGCAGTTTTTCCTTAATATCTGGATCACCCGCGATCGCCACTAAAGTCGGCAACCAATCCAGATGACTGATAATTTCATTGGAGATCGTGCCAGGTTCAATCACACCAGGCCAGCGAATCAGTTTAGGAACCCGAAAAGCTCCTTCCCAGTTCGTATTTTTTTCACTACGAAAAGGAGTCATCCCTGCATCGGGCCAGGAATTCATGTGGGGGCCATTATCGGTGCTATACATGACGAATG
>JANNLO010000018.1:0-9234 GCA_031396835.1 Snowella sp. SOY_38_metabat_116 | reverse complement strand
AATTCTCATTATGAGAATGATTCTCATGAATCTATCGCTTTGCAATGCCTGAAACCCTTATTCTATCGTTGACCTGCTTAACTGTATTGATAAATTTGACAACTTTTTATAGTACAAATGTTTTAAAATGAGAATTGCTGTATATAGAGACTCTGTTAAAGAAAAGCGCGATCGCAGAAGTTTTGTTTGAGGTGAGGAAACACAACATTACATTTTTCCCTGGGATTTTCCATGTTGCTATTCGCGATCGCACTTTTTATTATTTTTTAAAGTGGCAGATCGGTATTACCCATTAAATAAAGATCACACGCACGAGCCACACCCCTACCTTCATTAAAGGCCCAAACCACTAAACTTTGACCCCGACGACAATCTCCTGCTGCAAATACTCCCTTGAGGCTGGTTTGATATTGTCCATAATCTGCTTTCACATTACCACGAGCATCCTGTTCTAGATTCAATGCTTTCAGTAAAGGTTCTTCAGGGCCAAGAAAACCCATTGCTAACAAAACTAATTGAGCAGGTCTAACTTTTTCAGTGCCAGGAATATGTTGAGGAATAAATTGTCCTTTTTCGTTTTTTGTCCACTCAACTTCGACGGTATGAACGGCTTTGACATGACCAGTTTCGTCCCCTTCAAATTGAGTTGCGGTGGTTAAATAAACTCTAGGATCATCCCCAAAAACCGCTTCTGCTTCTTCTTGTCCGTAGTCCATTTTATAAATTTTAGGCCACTCTGGCCAAGGATTATTCGCTGCTCGTGCATTCGGTGGTTTAGGCATAATCTCCAACTGCACAAGGCTTTTACAACCGTGACGCAAAGAAGTTCCCACGCAATCCGTTCCCGTATCACCACCGCCAATAATAACTATATCTTTTCCTTTAGCTGAGATAAAATCAGTTTCTGAAGTTTTATCTAAAATAGCTTTAGTATTAGCCGTCAGAAAATCCATTGCAAAATGTATTCCCTTAAGTTCACGGTTAGGAATATTTAAATCGCGTGGTTTAGTTGCTCCCGTACAAAGAATAACTGAATCATAGTCTGTTAGCAGTGTTTCAACGGCTATATCTTTTCCTACTTCTGTATTACAAATAAAAGTAATACCTTCAGCTTCTAGCACATTTATCCGCCGCAAAACGACTTCTTCTTTATCTAGTTTCATGTTAGGAATGCCATACATTAACAATCCTCCTGGACGATCAGCTCGTTCATAAACCGTCACCCAATGCCCAGCTTTATTCAGTTGAGCTGCTGCCGAAATTCCTGCTGGCCCTGAACCAATAACAGCCACTTTTTTTCCTGTTCTTTTCGTCGGAGGTTCGGGTGAAATCCATCCTTCTTGCCAGCCTTTTTCGATAATAGAATATTCAATATTTTTAATAGTGATAGGAGGATTATTGATTCCCAATACACAGGAACCTTCACAAGGAGCAGGACAAACTCGACCCGTAAATTCGGGAAAATTATTGGTTTTATGAAGTCTGTCTAATGCTTCGCGCCACAAACCTCGATAGACTAAATCATTAAATTCAGGAATCAAGTTATTAATAGGACAACCACTGGCCATTCCACTAATTAGGCTGCCTGTATGACAAAAAGGAGTTCCGCAATCCATGCAACGTCCACCCTGATTGCGAAGTGCGTCTTCTGTCATCGGCAAATGAAATTCGTCCCAGTTGTGAATGCGATCGCGGGGAGAAATTTCAGAGGGCAATTCGCGGACATATTCCATGAAACCAGTTGGTTTTCCCATAGGATTATTTTTAGATTGAGTGTAAAGAATTAAAATTAACAGAAATAAATAGAGCAGAAAATTAAATGCAATTCTAGCAAACAGCCTGATGCTAACTCTATTAAACAATTTACTAGACTTATTATATAAATCACGCTAAAGGATTTTTGAAAGAATTGTCAAACTTTTTATCGCAAATGTTGTGATTTATTGATAAAGTTTCTTAAATAAGGCGATCGCATTGTCCTGAATCTGAGTACTGATGAACAGTGCAGGAATAAGTGGTAAATTTATCAGAGAGGACGTGAAGATTTGCCCAAAGTTCACTCGATAAGCCATCACACTCACCGTCCTATAATCTTAGCCCATTCAAACAATTATTCAGAAGGAGATACTCAGATTGGTTAGCCTAGCCTCTTTTAAAACTACCAAATCAGAAGAAATTTTTGCTGCTGCCCAAGAATTAATGCCAGGAGGCGTTAGTTCTCCCGTTCGAGCTTTTAAATCAGTCGGGGGTCAGCCGATTGTTTTTGAAAGAGTTAAAGGAGCCTATATTTGGGATGTCGATGGCAACGAATACATTGACTATGTAGGAACCTGGGGCCCAGCTATTTGTGGTCATGCCCATCCCGAAGTTATTGCTGCCCTTCAAGAAGCTTTGGTCAAAGGAACCAGTTTTGGTGCGCCCTGCCAACAAGAAAATATTTTGGCGAAAATGGTGATTGATGCTGTTCCCAGTATCGAAATGGTACGGTTTGTGAATTCTGGAACAGAAGCCTGTATGTCGGTTTTGCGTCTAATGCGAGCTTTTACAGGACGAGAAAAAATTATCAAATTTGAAGGCTGTTATCATGGCCATGCGGATATGTTTTTGGTGAAAGCAGGATCAGGCGTAGCAACTTTAGGTTTACCCGATTCCCCTGGCGTACCCAAATCCACAACCCAAGCAACATTAACGGCTCCCTATAACGATTTAGAAGCGGTCAAAGCTTTATTTGCTGAAAATCCTGATAGTATTGCTGGAGTTATTTTAGAACCCGTCGTCGGTAACGCAGGTTTTATCGTCCCTGATGCGGGTTTTCTAGAAGGTTTAAGAGAATTAACCAAAGAATACGGTTCTTTACTGGTTTTTGATGAAGTCATGACTGGATTTCGCATTGCCTATGGAGGAGCGCAGGAAAAATTTGGTATTACGCCCGATTTAACCACTCTAGGCAAAGTTATCGGCGGCGGTTTACCTGTTGGAGCTTACGGTGGCCGCAAAGATATCATGTCCTTAGTTGCACCCTCTGGCCCCATGTATCAAGCAGGAACTCTTTCTGGCAATCCTTTGGCGATGACAGCAGGCATTAAAACCCTAGAATTGTTGCAAAAGTCGGGAACCTACGAATATTTAGATAAAATCACCCAAAGATTAACGAATGGCCTGTTAGAAATCGCCCAAGAAACAGGGCATTCAGTTTGTGGAGGTCAGATAAGTGCCATGTTTGGGATATTTTTTACGGGCGGCCCAGTCCACAATTACGAAGATGCTAAAAAAGCTGATACCGTTAAATTTGGCCGTTTTCATCGAGGAATGTTAGAACGGGGAATTTACCTTGCACCTTCTCAGTATGAAGCAGGATTTACATCTTTAGCTCACACAGAAGCTGATATTGACCGAACACTTGCGATCGCAAAAGAGGTTTTAAAGAATCTTTAGGCCTTTAAGCGTTAAAACAAATAATCTACTGTGTTGTTTTCTACGCAAATGCTCTAGAATAGAATACGGTAGCAACGGGATGTAGCGCAGCTTGGTAGCGCGCTTGCTTTGGGAGCAAGATGTCGCAGGTTCAAATCCTGTCATCCCGATTAGTTTGTGATTAGTTCTCAGGAAAAGGAAAAATTTTGATTAGTTAGGGTTGCTAAATTTCGAGTATTTACCCCGTAGCAGTTTTTAGATTAAAGAAATAGCTTTTCTCTCTTTTATTTTTATAAAAATGCGATCGCACTAAGTATGATTGCCTTTTGCAAAACTGGGATGCTCTCCTATGTCCTTTTTAAGTAAGATTACGATGTATAGAAATATTTCATGGCAGCAATTCTCATTATGGCAAAAGCCTTATGCAGAGAGCAAAAACAGGCTTTCATCTTACAGAAATGAGACATCGTAAGACGATTGTTAAGTCAAAACTCATCAGATAACGCAGAAAGGGAGACAATAATTACATGACCGTTGCAATTATAAACAGAATCTTAAATCTTGAAATCGTTTGACAGCAAGGGTTTCATGTGAGAATTTTCATAATGAGAATTGCTGCAACAAATCTATTAATGGCAATGTTTTACAACTCATGCGCACACCTTTCATAATGTCAACCCCTTAATCTGAATAGTTCGGGCAAAAATTTGTATTTAGGATTAAGTTTTGCGATCGCGTTTCCAATATTAAATGATATTAATTTCTGAATAGAATCGTCTAAAGCATTCCTCACAAGGCTTTTCGCATTTTCGACATGGATGAAAATATTGTGATAGCACATTTTACTTGTTATTTCAAGCTTAAAAGGTAATGTATTTTGGCAAAAAGATGTGACCTTTCTAAAGACGATTATATTTAATAATAAAAATAGCAAGTAAAAATACTCGTTTATTTTTTATTTAGAGAGGTACTTAATGTCTAAATTAAGTCAGTGTTTACTAAGCTCGTTCGTCATCAGTTTTCTCACACCTATTTTGTGGGGACAATCAATTTCTTCAGTATCAGCAAAACCTAAACCCAAACCTGCCCAGATTAACTCCCCTCAACCAAAAACTGAGAATATCTATGAAAAAGCAAAAAAAGAACTACCAGAAGATTTATACGTGGTTTATCGTATTGTTGATCGTCTGGCACGAGCGAACAATCTTGACCGAACTCCCTGGCGGATAGCTGTTATTCAAGAATATAATGTCAATGCTTTTGCTACAGATCAAAATTTAATTGCAGTTTATAGTGGCTTACTAGATCAGATAGAAGGTGATGCTTCGGCTATTGCTTGTGTAGTTGGTCATGAAATGACACATCATACTCAACGACATATTGCTATGGGAGAAGCTGAGAAAAAAGCCTTAGTAGAAAAATATACTCAAGAAGCAGAATTAGAAGTTAAACAAGAAGCTCAATCTACAGTCCAAGAAGCTACTGGAGCATCTTTCGGTGGAGCATTGTTACAAGGACTTGGGGGAATGTTTGGAGGAATTGGTAGTAGTGTAGGAAATTTAGCTGGAGGAACTTTAAACACCGTCAGCCAGCAACGTGTAGAGGATGGAAAAAAACGAATGGCAGAAATTGTCAAACAAAAGCAAGAAGAATTAGAAAAGAAAAATGGAGAAAATGACCGCCATCAAGAGCTAGAAGCAGATCAAATTGGCTATCAATATATGGCTAAAGCTGGATTTGATCCTCAAGGATGTTTAAGAATGATGGAAGTTTTAGGAAGAATGCCTGGCTCAGAAATGGACACAACTCATCCAGCTACTCGGAAGCGTCTTACTCAAATCAATTCCTTAATGACCGAAAAACCAGCATCAATCTTGTCTCAAGAAGGAAAGTTAAGATTAGATACAAGTAAACCTTTGACTTACTCATTGTCTAGAGACGATAAATCTTTGCGTGTTAACTCTCAATATGGAGGATCATCAGCAGACACAATAGACAAAATGTTTTAGTTAATTAAATGTTGCTTCAGTCATAATTGGATGGAATACTTATGAAATTTTCAACTATCGTATTTTCGGTTACAGCATCAATTTTTAGCTTAACAATAGCTCAATCTGTTCAAGCTCAGTCCACTACTTTTTTCTGTGGTATGAGTCAAGGAGAACCTGTAACAATGGCTCAAACACCTCGTGGAAATATACCTGTCATTCGCTGGGTATCTAATTACTTTGGTGGTTCGGGCTATACTCCTGAGAAGCGTTGTCAAATAGTATCGCAAAAGTTTCAGGAATATAACCAAAATGGCGATCTCAAATTTTTAACAACTGGAAAAGTTAATGGCCAACCAGTAATTTGTCCAACTAGTCAAAATGGCGGCAACTGTAATGGTGTTCTGTTTACGCTCAAGCCAGGACAAAACCCAAACCAAGTATTACAAGACTTGATGTCAGTTCGAGATCGTGCGTCAGGCCCTCTCAGACAATTGGGTAGCGGTGATAATAGCAACAACCAACAAAATTCTGAATCTCGTACTTATATTGAGATGGAACGTTATCTGCGGAATGCGACACCAGATAGTAATCCTAAACCAATACAAAACTCAGAGACCAATTCTGTGTGGTAAGTTTTTGTGACTTACTATCTCAATCATAAAAGGATAAGTATGAGAAACTGCTCTAACCCTGAATGTTTAAAGTTATTGAATACAAATAGCGACTTATATTGTCAGAGCTGTGGTAACTTACTTATCCTTCTCAGAAATCGGTATCGTCCTGTTAAGCTTCTAGGACAAGGTGGATTTGCGAGAACTTACCTTGCAAAAGATCAAGACCGATTAAATGAGCTTTGTGTGATTAAGCAATTCTGTCCTGATTTTCAAGAAAGACAAATTCTCGCGATCGCCCGCTCTTTATTTGAGAAAGAAGCCCAACAGTTGCAAAAATTGGGAGAACATCCTCAAATTCCAACCCTTTATGCTTATTTTGAAGAACATAATCAGCTATATCTTGTCCAGCAATATATTTCTGGTGTAACACTGGAGCAGAAATTAGCTAAACAAGGCATTTTTACGGAAGAAGAAGTTCTAAAAGTTTTACAAGAAATTTTGAATATTCTTGATTTTATTCATACTAAAAAAGTTATTCATCGAGATATTAAACCAGCCAATATTATTTGTTATAATAATCAAATTTATGAGCCAAATTCTTTAGTGTTAATTGATTTTGGAATTGCTAAACAAACAACACATATTGTTACTAATACAAGAGGAACAATGGTCGGCTCCCATGGATATGTCCCGATAGAACAAATGGAATCTGGACAGGCAAATTCATCTAGCGATTTGTATAGCTTAGGAGTAACGTGTTTTCATTTATTAAGTAATGTTAATCCTTGGGAGTTATGGAAATTACAAGGATACGGTTGGACAAAACATTGGAAAGATCACTTAATTTATCCTATTAGTACTCAGCTAGAAAGAATTCTGGACAAATTACTAAATTCAGAAGCTGATCAACGTTATGAAACAGCAAAAGAAGTTTTAAATGACTTTTCAGAAAAATTTATTAAAGATAGAAAGACATCTGGATCACCTCATTTTAATAATTCAATATCGACATTAAAAACTGTTGTTATTTCTCCTAAAATAAATACTAAGATTCAAACTAATCAAACTTCTATTAATAGTAGATCTAATCTAACTAGAAAATTTTTACCATTAATACTTAAGCATTTTCAATCACCTCAAAAAACATTAATATTAATATCAATAGTCTTGAGTGGTCTAACTTTAGTGATTTTGTTTTCTCCTAAAATAGAGTTATTATGTAATGCTCTAAATAACTGTTCAATTACTCAACATTTTCAAGAACTTTATACAAATTCAGAAAGAAAAGCAGAACAAGCTATACAAAAAATACATTCTTCAACCTCACAAAAAAATCTAGAAAAAAGCCGTTCTATTTTAAATAATTCAATTGCAATCCTCGATACAATTCCCAAAAATATCTTTATATCTGATGAAGTAGAAAAGAAAATAGAAATTTATCAACAACAATTGGCATTGTTAGATATTCTTATTCAGAAAGGACAAAAATCGACGATTCAAAAACAAGTAGAACAGCAAGTCCAATCAGATAAGACAGCAATAATTAATACTCCAAAAGATCCTCCTCTTTCCATGAGACGCAACGCCGTAAAAACAATTAATCAGCGTCCTATTCTCCAAAACATTCAAAAATCTAACATTTCTATTCCAAAGAAAATCCGAGCAGCAAAGACAAGACTAACTCGACAGAAAAAAGAAATTGCATCAACTAATTCACTTATTACTAAAAATAATCGTCGATCTATGCGTCCAAAAAAGATTAAATCTACAACACCTCTTTGGGAAAAAAATACTTCTAATAATACCTCAAATAATGAACCACTATGGTAAATATAAATCAGAAAAATATTATACAAAAACTTTTTGAAACTATTGTTCTAGGCTTAATTCTATTTAGTATTTCAGAAACGTTTTTAGTTAAGAAATCCACTGGGCAAAAGTTTGATAATAAATCTACTTATAAAAACTTCAAACTGACTCAATTAAAATTAACTGCAAAAAAAATAACAGTTAATATCTCATCACCGAATACTTTTGGCTCTGGTACAATTATTAGTTTTGAAAAACCTTTTTATCAAGTCGTTACTAACGCTCATGTGATACGCGATGATCCCAAGAATTTAATTATTACAACTTCAGATCAAAAAAAGCATAGAGTTTACTCAATTGAACTAGAAAAATTTAAGCCCTACGATTTAGCCGTGTTGACTTTTTCAGAACAAAAACTAGTTTATCCCGTTGCTAAATTTGGAGATGTGTCTCAATTAAAAATTAATAAGCCAGTTGTGGCAGCAGGATTTTCTGCACTAGAAGAAACAGTCTCTAATAAAAGCTTTCGTTTTAGTCAAGGAGTTATTTCTTTTCTTGCTTCAAAACCCTTAAAAGATGGTTATTCAATTGGCTATACTAATCTAATTGAAAAGGGAATGAGTGGAGGCCCTTTGTTAAATATGGCTGGTGAATTAATCGCTATTAATGGTATTCATGCTTATCCTTTATGGGGAAATTTATATGAGCAGAATAAATTAAAATTGTTAGCACCACTTACTCCAGAGCAGATTAATCACTTAAACTGGGGAATTTTGATCAATAATATACGTTCGCTAATTTTGATAAAATAAGAACAATTAAAATCTTGAAAGTTCGATTGTCCTCGGACCTAAAATTCATTTTTTCATTCCATTCTTTAGATTAATCGTCCCGCCAAAGACTACTTCTGAGCAAGCTACAATAAAAAAAACTGGAAAATACTTTACAATTATTTCCTCGATATGTTATTGTTACAAAGGTGTGAAAGATTAATCACTTTTGCGGGCGTAGTTTAGTGGTAAAACCTTAGCCTTCCAAGCTAATGATGCGAGTTCGATTCTCGCCGCCCGCTTTTTTACTAAATTAACAACTTAATATCGCGTAAACAGTTTCCAATAATCTAATTGCGACAATTTTCAAAACCACATTCAGCCAGCAATTCTCATTATGGAAATTTAACTACTATTAGAGTGGAGATCTAAGGCAGTGTAAATAAATAAGTCATCGGTTTACACCTTTGGCTTGATAACATAGTTCCAGTTTTTGCCATGAAAATCAGCCTGGAATAAATTCACTTTTGCTAACTCATCATCTGACACTTTCCGACCTATCGGGTATTGCTTGCGATCAATAGACCTCTTGCATAAATATAATATGTTATGATGAGGGGTTTTTAAAAATAGGTT
>JANNLO010000016.1:0-9287 GCA_031396835.1 Snowella sp. SOY_38_metabat_116 | reverse complement strand
AATTCTCATTATGAGAATGATTCTCATGAATCTATCGCTTTGCAATGCCTGAAACCCTTATTCTATCGTTGACCTGCTTAACTGTATTGATAAATTTGACAACTTTTTATAGTACAAATGTTTTAAAATGAGAATTGCTGTGGCAGACTTCTTTGGTTTGACTTTTTTATTATTTTGTTCTCCAAAAGCTGATGCTAAAATTAAAGATATGCCATTCAAATTAAAAATAAAAGCCATGACAAAGCCAATTATGGAAACACCCAACATTCTGTCCCAAAAACTTCAGGAACTATTCCTAAAACAACAGCAACAAGGTCTAAATTTTTTGGAAACAATCACGACAAAATACAATAAAACTCAACTTCCCAAAACAACTAGAATTGCAGGATTATATCAAGGTCAAGGCTAGATAAGTGATAACTTTAATGAACTCCTAACCGATGAATTTTTCTCAGAAACTTAATTCATGGAACTTTTATTAGATACTCATATCTTTCTGTAATTAGTGTTTAAATAAAATTAGTCTAAATCATTTTTAAAAGTCTGAAAAAGTGAGGCTAAAACTGTATTAGAAAATAAAAATCCTTGAGGATCGGTTAAAGCGATCGCTTTTATTTTATCGAAGTTGTTTTCGTTGAGATCAGAAATAATTTTTCCTTGAATATCTAAACTAATAACCCATTGTTTCTGAAAATAAGGTTTCAGGGTTTTTATTAGTTGATCAATTATTTGAGAATTTACTATCAATTGGGAAAGTTGAACTCCTTCTGTTAACCGAAAACCTAACATTAAAGTTTCTAAAAAGCGATCGCCTTCTGAGGTTTGGGGATATTCAAGAAACCCAATAGAAATATAATTTTTAACCCAATCATAATAGGTTTCACGGGTACGCGGACGACTAAAACGTTGCCCATTTGTATAACTAGTGGCTCCCATACCGAATCCATAATAGGATTGATTTTCCCAATAAATGCGATTATGACGACATTGATAATTGGGTTGGGCATAGTTAGAAATTTCGTAATGTTCATAGCCTGCATTAGTTAAAAAAGATTGAGCCAAACAATACATTTCAGCCGTAATTTCATCGTCGGGTAAGGGCTTTTTGCCAGGCTGATATTGTTTTCCAAAAGCGGTTACAGGTTCCAAAACTAAGTCATAACAAGATAAATGTTTTGGTTTTAAAGCGATCGCATTTTTGAGAGATTCTTGCCACTGAGCTAGGGTTTGATCAGGCAATCCAGAAATTAAATCTAAACTAAAATTTACAATACCAATTTTTTCAAAGAGCGCGATCGCCTCATAAATATCTTTAACTCGATGGGAACGACCACAACGGGCCAAAAGTTCATCCTGAAATGCTTGAATACCTAGGCTAAAACGATTAATTCCTAATGCTTGATAAGCCCGTAATTTTTCGAGAGTAAACGTGCCAGGATCAATTTCCATTGAAATTTCTGCATTATTATCAATTCCAAATTGTTGATGCAATGTTTTGAGGATTTTAGTTAATTCCTTAATCGGTAATAATGACGGCGTACCTCCACCAAAAAACACGGTTTGCAGTTGTGTTACTGATGAATTTATCTGACTTGTCTGGCAAATTTCTTGACAAAGAACTTCAGTATAATCTTCAACAGATTTTCGGCCAGTTAAATCAGACTTATTGCCAACCACTGAAATTGGAAAATCACAATAATAACAACGACGATGACAAAAAGGAATATGAATATAAGCAGATGTTGGTGTAGAGTTTTTCATTAAAAGTTTTATTTTAAGAGATGTAGGAACTTTTTATATAACTAGAATACTAAATAGTTTATTTTCGGATTATGATATTTTAACTAAAAGTTAATCGCCTTTCATCAAGTTACAAAATTCGCGATCGCGGGAAATTTTTAAAGATAGCTTTCTCGTCTATATCGAATTTTCATTACTTTTACGGTTTGATTTTTGTTATCAATTTCATAGATAATTGGGCGTGGTATATTCACTACTTAAAACTCTAAAGAATCAGGTTGATACCTCAATTTATTAAGTTCGTGTTACCTAAATTTGACCTCTTTTGAACCACGCAAGATTCATCACTTTGATCTTGGAACTTTCAGAAATCTGATAAAACATTGACCTCAATTTAAATAGTCGATCGCAAGATGTTTTTTAAATTACTTGACGACGAATAAAAGGAATTAATAGTTCACCAACTTCTTTGGGCCAATGTTCTTGGGGATAATGTTTCGCTTCAGGTAATTTAGCTAACTCAATTTGAGAATTGTTTTTAACTAATTGTTCGATGGGTTCAAATGATAACCAGGGATCAAGCATTCCCCAAATAATTAAACTGGGTTTTGTCCAACTTTTTAAACCTGTTTCAATTTCTAACATTGTCTTAGCTAAATTAAGATTTTTGGTCGTTACCATTAAGGCTCGTCCGACGGCGGAAGTTTTGAGATAAGGTCTGCGATAAACGTCTAATTTTTCATCACTCACTATAAATCCACTGCCACCTTCGAGAGTGCGATCAATCAGTAAAGGATCTTGAGTCACCATATCGCCGACAAAAGGTAATGTCCATTGGGTCATCAGCCAGGGTAATTTTGCAGTCGAAACCAAGGGCGTATTGAGAATGACTAATTTATCGATGCGATCGCTATTTTGCAAGGCATATTGAATCCCAACTGAAGCCAGATAACCTTGAACAATAAGAATGATTTGATCTAAATTTAAAGTATTAATAAAATCAGTTAATGCCTGAAGATAAGCTTGAGGAGTGTAGGCAAAATCTCGTTTTTCTGGTTTACCCGACAAGCCCGATCCAATCCAATCTGGTGCGATCGCCCGAAAACCATTTTCACCCAATTGAGTCAAAATCGGCAACCAAGTATAACTTTGAGAAGGCAAACCATGTAAAAGTAAGACAGGAGAATTTTTATTAGTAGAATTCGGAACGGCTTCTCGGTAAAACCATTCCAGTGAGCCAATTTCTAAGATATTTTCAGTAATTTTCACGAATTATTATTGTCCTTATTGATCAATTAATTTTTCAAAATCTGTTTTAGGATACACCATCATTTCCCCTTTTTGAGTTCTAATACTGAATAGAACCTTACTGGTTATAACCCACGCCTCGAAAAAACTTCAATCAATCAACTATTTTTTAAACCTCCAAAAAAACAAAAAATCCAGCATGAACGCAGCCGAACAAGCTAAGGGATTAGAAACTGCCAGTAAAATTGCAGCCATTGTTCATTTGTTTAAATCCCAATTTCCCGATGCAAAGGCAGACCTAAAACCTTGGCTAAATGATCGAGATACAAGAGAGTCGGTCGATCCCCACTCCATAGATATCGGCTTTCATTTGCCTGGCTGGAGTCCCCGTTTCCAAAGTCGCAGCATCTTGGTTCAAATTCGGTTTCATCTCGACCCTATTGATGAATCTCAACATTTAATCGGACTAGAAACTATCGGCATTAATCATCAGGGCCAAGCTTGGCGACTCTCTACCGTCGATAATTGGCAAATATTAGGAAAATATCAACCCGCAACTGAGGTAGCAGAAAAATTACGCTGTTTTTGTCGTCAAGTTTTTGAATTATTTTCATCGGCGATCGCATCTGAGTAAGGTTTAAGCAAGGCGATCGCAATAATATATCAAAATTCTGCAAAAATTAGCGAAACATACTGCTAACTGAAGTATCCTCATGAATCCGCCAAATCGCTTCACCTAGCAAATTAGCCACAGAAAGAACCGTTAATTGGGGAAATTTATGATCTTCAGGAATGGGAATCGTGTTGGTCACAATCACTTCTTCCAAAAATCCACTAGATAATCGAGTAATCGCTGGTTCCGAAAAAACAGCATGAGTTGCACAAGCATAAACCTGTCTGGCTCCCCGTTCTTTCAAAAGTCTAGCTCCTTCTTGAATTGTTCCTGCTGTATCAATCATGTCATCCACAAGGACAGCCGTTTTTCCCTGCACATCTCCAATTAAATTCAAAACTTCAGCGACATTATGAGATTGACGACGTTTATCAATAATAGCCAAGGGAGCTTCATTTAATTTTTTAGCAAAAGCTCTAGCACGAGCAACTCCACCCACATCAGGAGAAACTACAACTAAATCACTCAACTCTTTACTGAGTAAATAATCAATCAACACAGGAGAAGCATAAACATGATCAAAAGGAATATCAAAATAGCCTTGAATTTGGGCTGAATGCAGATCCATTGCTAAGATTCTCTGCGCTCCTGCTTCGGTGATCAGATTAGCGACTAATTTCGCCGCGATCGACTCTCTTCCTGCCGTTTTGCGATCTGCCCTAGCATAACCATAATAAGGAATAACTGCCGTAATTTGACGAGCAGAAGCTCTACGACAAGCATCAATCATGATCAAAAGTTCCATCAGATTATCATTAACAGGATGGCAACTGGGCTGAATAAGATAGACATCGCCTCCTCTAATAGACTCTTGAATCTGAATATAAAGCTCTCCATCAGCAAAACGTTTCCGCAACATCGGGCCGATATCCATACCAAGATAACGGGCGATTTCTTGAGAAAGCGGAAAATTAGCTGATCCAGAAAAAAGACGAAGACGGTTATTGTCGGACAGCGATGACAGCATCGACTGACGTGTTAAAGTAGCAGTAAGGCTCACGACAGGCACTTTTTCCTCAAATCATAGCTTTCTAATCTTCTCAGAATTTGGTCTGTTCTGAGTTATTAGATTAATCATTTTTAATCATAACTTTACTTTTGATCAAAACTAATTTATTTTAATCCGTAGAAACGCTGGGTAAGTTCTTTAAAGTTTATTTAAAGTTAAAGAAATTTACTGATTTGACTGACTAGAGTTTGAATTTTAGATGTAATAACTAAAAATATGAAAACATTATTGATTACGGGAACCGATACGGATGTGGGAAAAACAGTTTTAACAACGGCTTTGGCTGCTTATTGGCATTATTATAGACCCGATCAATCTTTGGGTTTGATGAAACTTTTACAAACGGGAGTCGGGGATGATGAACATTATCAAGCCCTTTTTTCTCATATCAAAACCTGGGATATTGTGACTCCTCTGAAGTTTAAAGAACCTGTTGCAGCTCCCATCGCGGCCGCAAGAGAAAATAAAGCGATCGCCTTGGATGTGATTTGGCAAACTTTAACTCAATTACAAAATAACCATGATTGGGTTTTAGTCGAAGCGTTGGGCGGCTTGGGTTCTCCTGTGACAGCCGAATTAACCGTTGCAGATTTAGCGGGTTTATGGCATTTAGATGCGGTTTTAGTGGTTCCCGTAAAATTAGGTGCGATCGCCCAGGCCGTTGCTAATGTGGCTTTTGCTCGTCAAACAAAAGTTACTTTAAAAGGCATTATTTTAAGTTGCAATCAGACAACAGCAGAGGAAAAAATAGAAGATTGGACTCCAACTAATTTAATCCAAAATTTAACTCAATTGCCTATTCTGGGAACATTGCCTTTTTTGTCTTCTGAACAATTAAAAGATTTAGATTATTTAGCGAAGATTGCTACAAACTTAAATTGGGAAAAGTTCGGATTAGAACCTATTAAACTTAAATAATTTCTATGAATTTAAAAATCAATGATTAAGCTGAGATTTTGCTTTTCTCCAAAGTGTTTCTAGTTCACTTAAAGTATAATCTTGTAATGGCTTATCAGCAAATTTTTCCATAAGAGATAGACGTTTAATAAAGCGTTGATTGGTTCCATCTAAAGCATCAGAAGGATTTAAATTATACCAACGAGCTAGATTAATTAAGGTGAAAAATAAATCTCCTAATTCGGCTTCTTGATGTTGTTTATCTTCTGTTTGTAAAGCTTCTTTAAATTCCGCTAATTCTTCCTCAAATTTTTCCCAGACTCCTTCAATATTTTCCCACTCAAATCCAACAGCAGCAGCTCTTTTAGAAATTTTAGTTCCTGCCAGTAAAGTTGGTAAAGTTTCGGTATAACGTTTTAATTGTGTACTTAAAAGTTGTTTTTCTTCTGGATCAATTCCTTTTTCTTCCGCTTTAATTTTTTCCCAATTTTCCCGCACCATTTCAACACTATCAACTTCTACTTCTCCAAAAACATGGGGATGACGACGAATGAGTTTTTCAGCAATACCTTGAGCAACTTCTTTCAGACTAAAATACCCCAAATCCTGGGCAACTTGCGCTTGCAATACTACTTGTAATAATAAATCTCCTAACTCTTCGGCGATCGCGTTTTGATCTTGACTTTTAATGGCGTGAACAGTTTCATAAGCTTCTTCAATAATATAAGGAATCAGAGTTTGTTGAGTTTGCTCTAAATCCCAGGGACAGCCGCCATTGGGCGATCGCAATTTTGCTACAACTTCAATCAAATTTTGGAGCGTATCAAGAATTATTTGGGAATTTGATTCAACGTTTTTGGGAAAACTAGACATAGTAAAAATTATGGTATGAATTTTTCACTATTGAAGTTTAACGCACGATTTAACATAAAAGTCTTAAGCCACAAGAAAAAATTGGGTTCAATTCATCTTAAAAAAAGCGATTATTTTAGATCAGAAAATGCGATCGCCCTAGAAAAATCAAAAATTAATAAAAAACTCAATAATTTTCAGAGTTTTGTAGTGTAGTATGTTAAACAACATTGATATCTTCTTTTCTAATCTCCCTATTTAAAGGGCATTTATAGACTCAAATGCGAGCATTACTTATTTATCCCGTTTTTCCGCCTACTTTTTGGTCTTACGAAAAAATTCTCCAACTCGTAAACCGCAAAGTTTTGTTACCGCCCTTGGGATTGATTACCGTTGCTGCTATTTTGCCCAAGGAATGGGAATTTAAGCTGGTTGACCGCAATATTAGAGCCGTAACAGAAGAAGAATGGGAATGGGCAGAGATTGCAATTTTATCGGGCATGATTGTCCAAAAAGAAGACTTATTAGATCAAATCAGAGAAGCAAAAAGACGCAATAAATTAGTCGCTGTCGGTGGCCCCTATCCCACATCTGTTCCCCACGAAGTTCAGGGTGCGGGCGTAGATTTTATGATTCTAGACGAAGGGGAAATTACTATTCCCATGTTTATCGAGGCGATCGCAAAGGGTGAGACCTCTGGCGTATTTCGTACTGAAGAAAAACCCGATATTACTATCACTCCCGTTCCCCGTTTCGAGCTATTGGAATTAGATCAATATGATTCGATGTCGGTGCAATTTTCGAGAGGGTGTCCCTTCCAATGCGAATTTTGCGACATTATTGTTCTCTACGGCCGTAAACCCCGCACCAAATCTCCTGAACAACTTCTTAAAGAATTAGATTATCTTTATGAATTGGGTTGGCGACGCGGTGTTTTCATGGTGGATGATAATTTCATCGGCAACAAACGCAATGTTAAATTATTATTAAAAGAACTCAAAATTTGGCAAGCAGAACATCAGTATCCTTTCCGTTTTAATACCGAAGCTTCTATTGATTTAGCAGATGATGAAGAGTTAATGGAATTAATGGTGGATTGTTATTTTGATGCGGTCTTTTTGGGAATCGAAACTCCCGATGAAGAAAGTTTACAACTAACTAAAAAGTTCCAAAATACTCGTAACTCTTTGGTTGATTCCATTGATAAACTTCTCAAAATCGGTTTACGACCCATTGCTGGTTTTATCATCGGTTTTGATGGCGAGAAAAAAGGCGCAGGCGATCGCATTATTCAATTTGCAGAACTGACTGCCATTCCCACAACAACTTTTGCCATGCTTCAAGCCTTACCAAATACAGCATTGTGGCATCGTTTAGATAGGGAAAATCGTCTCAGAGCAGAAAAAGACGGTAATATCAACCAAACCACCTTGATGAATTTTATTCCCACCCGTCCCCTAGAAGATATTGCGAATGAATATGTCCATGCTTTTTGGCAACTCTATGATCCTCATTTGTATCTAGATCGAATTTATCGTTGTTTTCTAAAATTAGGCGCACCAAAATGTCATCCTCCCGCCAAGTTACCAAGTTTAATTGACATCAAAGCTTTGGCGATCGTGATTTGGCGACAAGGATTTAAACGAGATACCCGTTGGCGTTTTTGGCATCATTTGTTGGGAATTCTTCGTCAAAATCCCGCCGTTTTTGAACATTACTTAACACTTTGCGCCCATAACGAGCATTTTATGGAATATCGGCAAATTGTTCGAGATGAAATTGAAGCTCAATTAGCAGAATATTTGGCTCAAGATTTTAATCGTCAAAATGTAACGGAAAAACAAGAAGTTTTAGTTAGTTAAAAATTTCGGTTTCTGATTAAATAGTCAAGAATTAATGATCACTGAATTTGACTAATTGTAATCAATAAGTAATTTCAAAAACAATAATTTCTCTGTTTAATCGATGATAAATCCCCAATCAACTTCGAGCCAATTTTTAACCGAAGCCGAATCTGCTGATGTTGATCGTGCTTTATTGGGCCAATCAGAAAAATTTTTGACTCGTCTTACTATTTCTTCTCTGCGACTTTTAAGCGTGATTGCTAAAGATACAGGAGTTGCAATCGAAAATCTCGGACATCAGCAAATTATTAATTGGTTTGAGAAAGATGCTAGAATTAAGCGAGAACAGGGAGATGAATCTTCTGTTTTAAAATGGTAATGTATTAGCTTTTGTTAATAACAAAATGTTTGTCTTATGTCGATTCAATTAACAGTTTCTAGTATTGTTTGTGAAGGTTGTGCCGAAGCGATCGCTAATGCTATTAAACATCAAATTCCTGATGCTCGAGTAACGGTAGATGTGCCGACTAAACTTGTTACTATTGAAACCACTGCTTCTGAAGCTCAAATCAAACAGGCGATCGCAGAAGCTGGTCATGAAGTTGTTTAAAATCTTAAAGAATTTTTGAAACTAAAAATGAAGAGTCCAGTGAACAATTTTCAATCACTATTTATTTAATATTCATTAATATCAAATAAAAATTAAGCGAGTTCTATTTTGTCCACCGAATTCCAGTATTTTTACAAAAATCGTCTTTAGAGAGGAGCCACTTGAATTTCAACTTCAGCAGTTACTTCTGGATGAATTTTGATCTGAACTTTATAAAAACCAACACTACTGATTTCTGGTAAGGTGATACCCCGACGATCAATTTCTTGACTTGTAGCAGTTTTAATTGCATCAACCACATCTTGCGCGGTGACTGTCCCGAAAATGGATTCCCCTTCTCCAGCTTGTTTCTGAATGATAAAGCGTCCGACTGTTTGTAAGGCAGTTTTGCGAGCTTCAGCAGCCTGTTTTTCA
>JANNLO010000014.1:0-5778 GCA_031396835.1 Snowella sp. SOY_38_metabat_116 | reverse complement strand
AGTTGATCCCAGAAATAAATGAAAGCCGCATTCTTGAATTAATGTTTAAGTTTTTTAGATTGTTCCCGTCCTAAACCTAAAGATAATGTCAAACTTAGTTTAATTAGTCTTACTTGAATCAGTTAGCTGAAGATCAAAATTAAAAATAACTATTTGGAGAAATTTTGATCTGAGTCTAGAGGTCAACATTCATTAACTGTTTTGGGGATTTATATTTAGGATGGTATTGTTTAAAAAATGCCAAGTTTTTACTGAAGAATTACTAAGTTTTTCTTGAAAAAAATTTACGCACTTTTAATTAAATCTAATCACCACATCTTTATTGAACTTAAGCAAACATAAAATATCCTTAATTGGAAGAATTTTTGATTTTGCTTTTTATGGCCGCTATTATGTTATTTGAAGAATCTTTACAGGTATTACAACAAGGCATTCGCGCACTACAACAGCAGAATTATCCAGAAGCGATCGCGCATTTAGAGAATTTTTGTAATCATTTTCCCGATAATCAATCTCCTTATTTTATTCAAGCTCAAATGTCTTTACTAAGAGCTTATCGAGGACAAGGAGAACAAGAAAAAGCGATCGCCTTATGTCAATGTTTGTTATATAACCCAGATCGAGAAGTGGCTGAATGGGCGAGATCATTATTTAAAATTCTGACCATTGATGAAAAAAATAATGATGAATTTATTGCCAATAATTCAAGTTTCAAGAATGGGCCTAGAGCGGATCAAACCGACATAAAAATTGTTATGCCCAAAATTGCTGATAGCCTGAAATTTGCTATGGCTATTACTTTAATATTTCCTTTTTTAGTTGGCTTTATTATCATTTTTTTGATATTATTTCCCTGGCTTAATTCCGTGCTTTTTTGGAATATTTTCTACGCTTTATTAGGAACTATTTTAATTAATTGTCTATTCTTTTTTCTAAGTTCGTGGTTAATTGATTACACACAAGATAATTTTTATAAAACTCGTTGGGCCAACCTAAGCGATCTTCAACTTTATAGTCCTGAAGCGGGAGAAATTATACTTAATCTTGCTCGCAAACATCGGCTTAAATTACCCCGATTTGGTATTATCAACGACAGTCGCCCCATTGTTTTTACCTACGGTTTTTCCTCCAATCAAGCTCGTTTAGTGGTTAGTCAAGGGCTTTTAGATAGTTTGCAAAAAGATGAAATTGCTATTATTTATGCTCAAGAATTTGGACATATTTTAAATCAAGATTTTTGGGTTATGACATTAGTTTCAGGTTGGGGACAATTTTTTTATTTACTCTATTTATTCTGTCAGAAACTTGGGCAAAAAGGTAAAATTTTACACGCGATCGCTATTTTATTGTCCTTACCTTGTTATGGTTTATTTCAACTAAATTGTTTTTTTAATGCTTATTTATCTCGAACCAGAAAATACTATGCAGATCACTTTGCAGTCAAGCTTACAGGCAATCCTAATGCCCTAATCCGCACACTCCTAAAAATGCCCTCAATACAAATTCAACAAGAGTTTCAAGCTACCCAATCTGCTCCTTTTTTGTTAGGAATGCAAAATTTTAGTAGTTGTTCTCCCTGCACTTCGGCGATCGCAGAAAAAACTTCTAATCCCAACTTTCAAAGCTTAGGAAAAATCTTGCTCTGGGACTTATTAAATCCTTGGGCAACGTTGTTAGAATTAGTTTCTGCCTATCCTTTAATAGGAAAAAGAATTCAAGTTTTAACTTATTATGCTGAACAATTAAATTTGAACTGTGAATTAAATATAAGTCAAATACGCAAAGAAGCCAAATCAATTAATCGTAATCTTTTATATTTAATTTTCTTTCTAGAGTTAGGTTTAATAAGTCTTCCTATACTAGGTTTAATTGGCGGATTTATCGCTGCAAAAAACGAGCAATTGGTGTCGGCTTTTTTTCTTCTTAAATTCCTATTATTGGGCTTTGGACTAGGCTTATTATTACAAATTTTTATTACTTATTTTACTTCTTGGAAACCCATTGAATCTAGCATTCAAACTCTATTTTATGATATTTATACCAGCCCTTTTCAGAGTCGATCTGTTGTTTTGCAAGGTCAATTAAAAATCGCTAATTATGCAAATTTCTGGGGAAAGTCTCTTTATTTTCATGATCAAAAAGCCATTATTAGAGTTGAGCAAAATCTATTTAGTCAATCTTGGCAAAAACTATTTAAACATCGTTCATCTAGCATAGTAATATTAGAAAACGCAATGCAAGTAACTGGTGTTTATTATCGGCATCTATCTCCTTATTTAGATTTAAAACGTATTGATAATGACGAAATTATAATTAATAATTATCCTCAACTGGGGAAATTTATATTAGCGATCGCCGCTTTAATTCTTGGATTTATTATTAATAAATAAAAAAGTTAACTAACATTTATTAGAAATTCTAGTTTATACTCCCAAAATATCACCGAGCAAAGCTTCTGACGATATTGTTACCGCCACCAGACTCAAACTCGAAAACCGATTAAGTTACCACAGTTACCGCAGTCTCACGAAAATATTTGGGTGATACCTTGTTATTGAAAATTATTTGCAAAGATGTTGACATCTATTCTCAATAGCTTTATTGTTAAATTCATGGTTATTTATGTTCAAGGATCGATTGAAGAGATCTCATTCTGAGCAACTCCAAAATTACTTGACTCTTTTTTGACATCTTGAAAACAACTCAGGAAGTAATTTTTCTTTAACCTTTTTAAGGCATATTAGAGGAAATTATCTTGTGATTAATCAAATTTGTTGATTTTTAGATTTTATGAAAATGATTGAGAGATGCCAATCTTTGTTCTTTTAATCATTTCGTAATGTCTTTTAAACCATTTCTTGAAAATAAGAACTTATAGCATCATCTCTCTTTTTTATTTCAGAGACAGAAAAACTTTGTCTTTTTTGTCAGCTTATTGATAAAAATTATAGATAAGTTGCTGTAAATATCCGAAAAATCTTTAAACTATTCCATCGTTCAGCAAAATAAAAACACTATGACTCTCTCAAATCCATCCGTTTTTAATTCATCGCAAATTCCAACAGCACTAGACCAAGCTGTGACGAGGAACGAACCCGCAAATGCCTATGGTCTAGAAAGCATTGCCCCAGCAAAGAATCTGATAAGCCGTTCCTCCATGCCTTATCTGGGTTCTCTAGATGATGATCTGATCACGAGACTGAGTGGTAAAAACACTATCTATGCGGGCGAAGGGAATAATGTTATCACCACTGGCGAAGGAAAAGACTGGATTTCCACTGGGTCTGGTCGAGACATCATTGATGCTGGTGACGGCAAAAACACCATTCTGGCTGGTGAGGGCGTTAACCTAATCAGCAGTGGTAAAGGTGATGATCTAATCTATGCAGGGTCTGCGGGAGATTTTATCAATGCGGGAGATGGCCGCAATACCATTTTGGCAGGAGAAGGTAGTAATCGTATTCTTTCTGGCAAGGGCAATGATTTGATCTATGCTGGTTCAGGCAATGATGGAATTTATAGTGGTGCGGGTAATGACACCCTCTATGCAGGTAATGGCAATAATGTTATTAATGCTGGCATTGGCAATGACATAGTTTATCTGGGGAGTGGCAAAGACAAGATTATTCTGGAAGCGGGCGCAGGTTCCGTTACCTTGAATGGATTCAATGCCACTGTTGATAAGTTCCACTTGGGAGAAAGTTTGCTGGGCAAATCTTTAAAATTTGTTACCCAGGGACAAGATACCTTGGTTAAAATGGGTAATGACTTACTGGCGACCCTAAAAGGCATAAGGATTGGCAGTCAAGCTTTGGTAGATAATGGCCCACTTTATCGTTATCAGGCAACGGATTTGGGTAATCCAGCAACCACAGCCCAAAATGTGACCGTTAGTGCGATCAATGACTTTGGACAAATTTCGGGACGTTATACTCGTGATGGTTTATTTGAATATACCAATCCCATCACAGGCCAACCTGCCAGTCGTACAGTTGTACAACCTTTTACCTGGGAAAATGGGCAGATTACGGAATTAACTCGCACAGGGGTAAAATTTGGTGACAGCGATTTTGGTGCTCCCGATGGTTCGACGGTGACAATGTTCGGGGGCGGCGGTTTTGTTAATGGTAGTAATGATCGCGGTGTCATTGTTGGGGCTGCCGATGAAGTCCCTGGCCGTGGTACTGATCGTGGAACCTATTGGGAAACCAACGGAACAAGCAATGAACTGAGTCTCTATGACTTTGGGGGCATTGAAAGTTATTTCTACGATGTTAATAACCAAAATCAGATTGCTGGTCGTCAAATTTATGGGCCAGGTTCCACTCCCACTGCACCCAATCGTATTCGTCCTTTGGCGTTTGCTGATGGTGAGCTTACCTACTTAGCGGATCTCGGTGGTGATACAGGAACGGCTCGCGGGATTAATCGACAAGGGGATATCGTCGGTTTTATTGATGGCGATCGCCAGTTAAATGATGTCACGGTCAATACTGCCGCGCTCTGGAAAAAGAATGCCCAAGGAGATTATGAGCTAACGAATCTGGGAACCTTCGGCTATGAACAAGCAGAATTACGAGATATTAACAGTTCTGGTGAGATTATCGGCTCTAGCCGCAATGGATCGGGAACTGACCTGTCTAGCACTCCCTTTATTCTGCGGAAGGATAAGTTCACCGCTTTGGGTAGTTTAGGCGGTAATACGGGTTCTACCAATGGCATCAATGAATTTGGTCAAGTGGTAGGAGCCTCTCAGATTGCTTCGGGGACAAATCGTGCTTTTCTCTGGAGTGGTGGAGTGATGACAGATTTGAATAATTTGCTGGCGACTCCGTTGACGGTTAATGGTGCGGCTGTAACCTTGACGAATGCCACCAGTATTAATAATTTTGGTGATATTACGGTGACAGGAACCTACACTTACCAAAACTCTGAGGGAAATAATCTGACGGGAACTCGTGCCTTTGTTTTGAAGGCCGTTGTCTAATTGAGGTTGATTTTTGAGCATAATCCCAAAAGATGGATTGAAAAAATCTTGAGTCAATAGCCGCCTAACTTTTTTCGGTTCTCCTCGTATTTACAAGAGGGTTTTCAATAATTCTATTCAGATAAGAAGACCCTCTTTTTTCCAGAAAAACGCTACAAGATAGAATTTTGCAATTTCTAAAAAGTCAGATAAACACGAAGGTTTTAAAGATTATGTCAGATTGTCCTTGCTGTTCGAGTCAATTACTAAGACATATTTCCCAGGGTCGCATTGAGTGGTTTTGTCCCAGTTGTCGTCAAATGATGCCTTGCTCAAAAAACTGCTCAATTTGTCCAAACAGTTGTTCTGCTGTAGAGAAACCACCACTATTTTAGATCCCCCTTTCAGTTGAATTCTTAGGGGAAAAACAATCTTAGCCGCCTGCTCTTAATTTTTGTGAATTTATCTATTGAGGTTTTGTATGACAGTTCATTCAAGTGATCATGATTCATCGGTTAGTGATCATCAAAGTTTTCCGCGATCACTGGACATTGCAACGGTCAGTATCTACGGATTGGCAATTTTATCGGGGGCTTTATTTCTCTTTTTGCCGTTAGTGAATTTATTGCATCCTAGTCCCTGGCAACGCTGGATCGGAGCAGCCCATGGTACCAGCAATTCTCATTATGAGAATGATTCTCATGAATCTATCGCTTTACAATGCCTGAAACCCTTATTCTATCGTTGACCTGTTTAACTGTATTGGTAAATTTGACAAGTTTTTATAGTACAAATGTTTTAAAATGAGAATT
>JANNLO010000013.1:0-8324 GCA_031396835.1 Snowella sp. SOY_38_metabat_116 | reverse complement strand
AATTCTCATTTTAAAACATTTGTACTATAAAAACTTGTCAAATTTACCAATACAGTTAAACAGGTCAACGATAGAATAAGGGTTTCAGGCATTGTAAAGCGATAGATTCATGAGAATCATTCTCATAATGAGAATTGCTGTGTTTTTACGAGCCTGTTTAAATTTTTTAACTCAATTTTTGGAAATATGCTCTAGGAATAGATCCATTAAACAGAGGTGAGTTTCCCATCCAGCAATAGCTGATAAGTTTGTCCTCGCCAAATCACGTGATCGCCGATGAAACTATAACACCAAAGGCCAAAACTCAAAAAATCTCGTAAAGGAATGAGATAAAAAAATCGTTTAGCGGTTGCATCATTAAAATAGTGGATTGCAATCAGATAAGCCGTTAACAATCGGACTGTCCAAACTGTACCAAATACAACCCAACCCAAAATCGAGAATTGAGTTAGTAATAAAAGAATAAAACTATTAACGGTGCCATAGGTAAAAATAAGTCCAACGTAGCCCCAAAATCGTTCAACTCGGATACATTTTAACCAGCGACTTTGCCGAGCAATTAACTCTTTTAAGGTAACTTGTCCTAAATGATGCTCTACCAGATAGGGCGATAAAATGACTTGATATCCACTTTGAGCGGGTAAATAACCTAATTGATAATCATCAGCTAAATAGTTAGCAATTTTGATAAAACCGCCTATTTTATCTAAAGTTTCTCGACGGATTGCAATAGTAGAACCAAAGGCGAAATCAATGCCTTCTAAGGCACGGGCTGTTAACACTTTAGGATAAAATTGAGAAGCAATATCTAGGGCTTCAAAACTGGCTAAGCAATCTTCAGTTTTAGATTTATATAAACAAGTTACTACTCCAACTAAGACATCAGAAAAGGGCTGAATAATGGTTTTTAAATAATCTTTTTCAACTCGGATATCACTATCAGATAAAACTAAAATATCATATTTGGCTTTAATAACTCCATTGGCTAAATTATTGATTTTAGGATTGATCCCAATAACGCGATCGCAGATGATTAATTCTATATCTAATTCTGAAAAATTATGTTGCAACTTTTGGACAATTTCAATACTCGGATCTTGGGAATTTTGAACTGAAAAAATAATTTGATATTGGGGATAATTTTGCTGACAAAAAGAAGCTAAGCAAGTATAACTTTCCCAATCTAATCCACAAAGCGGTTTTAAAATTGTTAAAGGTGGAGAAAATTCAGGGTTTATTAACTGAGTTTGAGAAAAGAAATCAATAGTTGCAAATATTGAATAAAGATAATAAAAAATAGAACCTAAACTCAGAAAAGAAAATATTATTATTAAACAATTTATCATATTTATTTTCCTTAATCTTGCTCTAGATTTCTAATTTTGACAATTTATAAATTTCACTTTTCACTCTATTGATGAATACAAATACCAAGACCAATTAACATAATACCAATGAGTCGCTCTCGTGTAAAAGTTTCTTTTAATATTAATTTCGCGCCTAACATACTAAATAGATAAGTTAAGGCTGTGGCTGGACGAACAAAGCTAATATCTGCCCAACTTAAAACAGAAATAAAGCTAAAAAATGCGATCGCTTGACCAACAATTCCACTTAAAATAATTGGGTTTTTTATGATCTTATAAATTAAAATTAAAGCATCTTTTAGACTCATTTTTTCAACTTTCCCAACTTGTTTCATCCCAAAAGCAAGTAACAAATCTCCCGCCGAATCTGCTAAAGAAAGTACAATTATAGCTAACCAAGTTTTCGATAAAGAGAAACTCAAAGGTAGCAAAAAAAAAGGAATATTTCTGGAATTTATTTTAATCTTTGGTGCAGATGAAGTTGATGATTGAGGCGCAAAATGTTTACTGAGTCCAACACATAATACGCCCAAGGTAATAATAAAAGTACTTAGCCAACGCATTATTGATATATTTTCACTTAATAATAATCCCGCTAAAATTGCATTTACAACATAACTAAAAGCATGAATAGGTAAAACATAGCTGAGATCTAATCGAGAAATTGCAGTTAGATATAAAATCAAAGAAACAACTAAAAAAACTAGTCCTATCCAGATCCAAATATTAGTTAATAAATATAAAGCAAGAGGTAAAAAACTTATAAAATCCAAAAGCTCGACTGTTCCAAAATCTTTCATTCCGCGACTTAAGGCGATGTCACCTAAAACTTGTGTGACAATTAAAATCGATAATAATATAAAATTTTTCACGCTTTAATTATTTTTTCTAACTGATGAAAATTAATTAATTCAAACTTATTTTCTTCTAAACAATTCAAAACTTTTGGACTTAATAAAGCTTTTAATTCCAAAGAGCTAGAAGGAAAAGAATGATCGGGATGGGAATATATTTCAGTAAAATTAGCTTGAATTTTGGGGATAAGTTGTAATAAGTAATCTTCACTTATTTTACCCGTTGCGAGCAATCCATAAACTCTATCAGTAAAAATAATTTGTTGAGTTGTTAATAATTTTTCACCATAATGTCGCAACTGTCCAAAAACACTCGACCAAATAACTTTTGTGAAAAAATTAGAGCGATCAATATCTAACGTAAAACGTAATTCTTCTTTCGGTAAACGAACAATTTTAATCTGAAATTCTGCTGCTAAATTGCTAATAATTTCTAAAACAACTGGATGGCTATGTAAATGTAAATGTCCATCAAGGTGAGACATCAATAATCCTGTTTCTTGAAATTTTTCTAATTGAGCGCGAATTTCTAAGCTTAATTCTTTGCGGGCTGCTTGATTGAATTGATAATTTAGTCCAGCTTTCATGGGATCATCCAAAAAATTCCCTTCGAGATCAACTAAATTGGGAATTTCTTGAGGAGATAAAACTGATTGGCCACAAACTAAAACTAAATGTAAGCCCACACTTAAACTGGGACGATCTTTAGCCAAATTGACGGCTTCTGTACAACTTTTGCCTGAAACCATTAAACTAGTACTGGTTAAAATACCTTTTTCATGGGCTTCAATAATGGACTGATTTATACTAGGAGATAGCCCAAAATCGTCTCCATTAATAATTAAATACTTTTTCATTTATTAAGTAAGAAAAACGAGTTAGATTTTTTATTTGGTGATCGCAATTCTCGATTTTTAGGAGGTAAATATAGCAATCCGAAGGCAATATTAAATAAATTCAAGAGTAATTCTGAAAGTAAAAATAGTTAATTAAATCCATTCATCTTTTGAGTATTTTATGGGAAGTAAATCAGAATAAGTCATGCGAATTTTAAGTTATTCATAAATATAGTAGCACTTGTCACGGTAAAGGCTTGATCATTTATTCTTTCTAATTGCGATCGCGAAGCGGAACTGTGTGATTGCGGCTCTTTTTAGCATCTAGTAAGACTTTATCATTTCTAATCTTTGTCGATGCTAAACTTTAAGAATAGAAATATCTATTAAGTGAGAAATTACAGTTTATGCAAACTTTAACCAAACCCCAACTTACTTTTAACGACTTTTTAACTCAATGTCCCGATGAAGGACGTTTTGAATTGGTGAATGGAGAAATTATAGAAATGGCCAATACCCGACAGCATAAAATGATTGCCGAATTTATCCTTTTTACTTTGAATGATCAAATTCGGCGATCGCACCTTGATTTTATTGTCACCACTCAGGTAGTAATTAAAACGATTAACAAAAAAGGCATTGAACAGGGACGAATTCCTGATGTTAGCGTCATTGATCGAACTTTGTGGCGTTCTGCTCCTGCTGATTATGCAGCTTTAACCGAACCGATTCAAATGGCTGTAGAAGTAGTTTCTACCAATTGGGAAAATGATTATGTCGATAAACTCTATGAGTATGAAAAATTAGGTATTAAAGAATATTGGATTGTGGATTATTTAGGGATCGCGAGTCGTAACTTGCTAGGCGATCCCAAATTCCCGACTATTTCTGTTTATAGATTAAACAAAGAAAATAAATATGATCTTCAACAATTCAGAGGTGATGAAATAATTATTTCACCGAGTTTCTCTGAATTACAAATCACAGCTAATAGTATTTTTCAAGCTTAATTGTCCAAGCTAGATTAGCCTTTGACCAAAGACCCTTGTTTCCGTTCTTTGAGATAGGCAAAAAATTCTTTACCCTCGCGCAGACGACGAACTAACATTTGCGGATCGCCCAACATTTCTTGCACAATGGGAATAATCGCCTTGGGACGGAAATAAAATTGCCGATACATTTTTTCGACCGAATCTTCGATTTGTTTCGTCGAAAGATTAGGATATTCTAAAGTTGATAATTGAATACCTGAAGTATTAATTAAATCATTTTTAGTGAACCAATTATTTTCCTGAGCCTGACGATAAAGTTCTGTGCCAGGATAGGGAGCGGCGATAGAAACCTGAATTGTATGGGGACTAATTTCACAGGCAAAACGGATGGTTTCTTCAATCGTTTCTGGACTTTCGTTGGGTAAACCAATAATAAAAGTTCCGTGAACAGTGATGCCCAATTTACGGCAGTTTTCCATAAATTTACGAGCCACTTCTAATTTAATTCCCTTACGAATACCATCGAGAATTTCCTGATTTCCTGATTCAAAGCCGACTAAAAGTAAACGTAACCCGTTATCACGTAAAGTCTTTAGGGTTTCATAGTCTAAATTGGCTCTGGCATTACAACTCCAGGTAATTTTAAGTTTCTTTAAATATTCACTAATAGCGATCGCGCGGGGTTTATCGATAGTAAAAGTATCATCATCAAACATATATTCTCGTACCGAATCCCCAAAAATAGACTTGGCTTGAATCATTTCTTGATAGACCGCTTCAGGACTTTTAGCACGATAATTATGGCCGCCGATAGTCTGGGGCCACAGACAAAAACTACATTTAGCAGGACAACCGCGACCCGTATAAAAAGAAATGTAGGGATGGAGCAAATAACCGATAAAGTATTTTTTAATATTTAAATCCCGTGCATAAACGGGCAAAACGCTGGGCATAGCATCCCAATCATCGATTAATTCGCGTTCAGGATTGTGCTGAATATTGCCGTCTTGGTCTCGATAACTTAGACCCTTAATTTCACTGTAGGATTTTCCTGCGGCCACATCTTGACAGGTGTAATCAAATTCATTGCGACAAACGAAATCAATAATCGGATTTTCCTTTAACGTTTCATCGGGCAGTACCGCAACGTGCGCTCCAATAAAACCAATTTGGGTATCGGGTTTTTGAGCCTTAATCGTTTCTGCACATTTAACATCATTGGCAAGGGAAGGCGTGCTGGTGTGCATGATCACTAAATCGTAATCTTTCGCGATCGCGAGAACATCATCCACACTCTGATCATGGGGGGGCGCGTCAATTAATTTACTGCCAGGCACAAGGGCGGCGGGTTGGGCAAGCCAAGTCGGATACCAAAAAGAAGTAATTTCTCGTTTGGCTTGGTATCTCGCTCCTGCTCCACCATCGAAGCCATCAAAGGAAGGAGGACTTAAAAATAGCGTTTTTTTCATAAATTTTCTTAACTCTTCACACCCAGGAGATTATTTCCCTTAGTGTATTCAATCCCTGTCGTTTTGACAATTTGACGGAATTTGAGTAAAACGCGATCGCTTTCTGAACGTTGAACCAAAACGGCGATTGCATCAATAGTTCATGCTTGTCTGAAGATTACTCGTTATAATAAGAAAATATTTTATCTTACCAGTCAAAAGGAGGTAAAATCACTCAATTAGTAGTTAATTAGAATTAAATCTAGAAAAAAGCTTCTATTCGGTTATTATAGATCTTGCCATTGGCTTGATTATAATGAGAGAGATAATTTACTATAGGAGCGAGTCGGGTAATGATCCTATCCAAGATTTCCTGGATTCGTTGTCACCGAAACAACGCACGAAGGTTCTTTGGGTTCTAGGATTAGTTCAAGATCAAGATAGAGTATCCACTAAATTTTTTAAAAAACTTGTCAGTACGAATGATATTTGGGAAATTAGAGTCTGTTTGGGTAATGACATATTCCGATTACTAGGATTTTTAGATAATAATAATATTGTTATTCTTACCAATGGCTTTGTTAAGAAAACACAAAAAACACCTCCTCAAGAAATTGCTATAGCAGAACAACGAAAAACCGATTATTTAATAAGAAAGAAAAAAGAAAAATGATCAGTGATCTCCAAAAATCCATTGAAAAGCATAAGGCTGAAAATCCCGAATTGGCGATAAAATTTGAGATCGGTTCTGCTTTGTTCAAAAAAGCTTTTTGTGAGGTGATGGAAAATGAGCAACATCATCGGATGACGAGTAATGTTTTGACGGGGGGAGATGGTTTAGAGTTTGAGCATGAGGAGCTTTATGTTCCTTTGGGGTTGGTAGAACGGAAAAAACAGACTAAACGCGATCGCCAAGAGGGTCAACCTGAAAAGGGATCGGAGCTTTATCAATATGAAGAGGCGATTAATCCGATTAGTCATGATACGTTTTTTAATGATGTTCTCTGGGAAGGCAAGAGTAAAAGTCAGGGAAAACGGATTGCGATTATTGGTGAACCTGGCGCAGGAAAAACTACTTTTTTACAGAAAATTGCTGAATGGATTTTAGAGATTACAGATGATGTTCCGATTTGGATTAATTTAGGAGCATTAGGTCAAAAAACAATTAGGGAATATTTATTAGAAGATTGGTTGAGGGATGCGTCTCAATCGTTGGATCGCGCACCTGCGGCTTGGAAGTCTATTTTTGAGCAGTATTTACAGGAAGGAAAGGTTTGGTTGTTGTTGGATGGTGTGGATGAAATGGGGGCAGAAAATCCGTTACATCAGCTTGCTTTACAGTTGGGCGAAGGTTGGGCGAAAAATGTTCGGATTGTTTTGACTTGTCGGTTAAATGTTTGGGAAGCGAATAAAAATGAGTTATATCAATACAATTTTGATATTTATCGCAATTTAGATTTTGATCGGGAACAAATCGCCCAATTTATTGATAATTGGTTTTCTGCTATAAATAAGGATAAAAAGCTATCTGATCGGAGTCATAAATTAAACGCGGCTTTAGATGAAGCGGGTAAAGAACGAATTTTAGATATGGTAAAGAATCCTTTAAGGTTATCTTTGCTTTGTCGTATTTGGCAACTTTATGAGGGGGAATTACCTGATACTAAGGCGGAGCTTTATCGTCAATTTGTGGAAGCTCATTATGATTGGAATCGTCAAACAATTTCTGATGAAAAACGTCAGATTCTTAATCAAGCTTTAGGTAAGTTAGCGTTGAAGGCGATTGATAATGAAGATTCTCGTTTCCGTTTGAGAGAAAATTTTATTCATCAGGAAATGGAACCTAATTTATTTTCATTAGCTTTAGAATTAGGTTGGTTAAATCGGGTAGGTGTTGCGATAGAGAATCCTGGGGAAAGAGTTTATGCTTTTTATCATCCTACCTTTGAAGAATATTTTGCCGCTTTAATAATTGATGATTGGAATTACTTTATTTCAAAAAAGCATAATAACTCTCAAATAGATATTAATTCAAACAGAGATTATAGAATTTTTAATCAAAACATAAAAGAAATTGCTCTTTACTGGATTGGTAGGAATGATATTGCAGAAAAATCTAAAGTTTTTTTTGTTGAAGCTCTTTTGGATTTTAACAAGAAAGATATAAATAATAATACAAATTCGATTAATCTTTTTTTCTTATTCTTACTCTTTGAAGATAGGGCTTATTCTATTGGTATTGAGCTATTTGCAGAATTAAATAAAAGTAGTCACACACCTAGTTTATTAAAAAAATAGTTGAAATTCTTTGCAATCATTCATTCAATGATGAAAAATATAAAAATTTTGGCATTAATTCTTCTTTTCTTTACAGAGAATCCTTTAAAAAATTAAATATTGAATCAAGATTAGAAATAATCCTATGCTTATTCGAGAATCAATTTCATTTTAATACAAAAATAAAACTTGATGTGGTTAGTTTGCTAGAAAAAGCAGATATAATTTCTCATAAAAATTATTATTTGATAGGTAAAATATTTGATGAAATCTCACAAAAAGAGGATGACTTTGTTAAATGTTATTTTCTTGCGTTGACTAGAAAATATTTTCCAGAATCCAAGAAAAAGAAGGCCCAGAAAATCTTAAAGAAGATAATTTATGCTAGAAAAAATGACAACTATAATAGTTAGGGCTTGCTGAAAAAGTCAAAAAACAGGGAGAGGGGATTAATTTATGAATCTAAGGAGAGTAAAACATAACTTTTAAATATTTTATCAAAACGAAGCATAAGCTGAGCTAATAAGATGACAGAGAAATAACCTTTTCT
>JANNLO010000011.1:0-6102 GCA_031396835.1 Snowella sp. SOY_38_metabat_116 | reverse complement strand
AATTCTCATTTTAAAACATTTGTACTATAAAAACTTGTCAAATTTACCAATACAGTTAAACAGGTCAACGATAGAATAAGGGTTTCAGGCATTGTAAAGCGATAGATTCATGAGAATCATTCTCATAATGAGAATTGCTGTTATCGTTGGGATGGCCAATCACATACTTACGCAACTGCTCCTTGCTCATTGTACCTAAATCAGATTTCACGTCAAAAACCTCCAATAACCATTACGACTAATCAAAATCTGAATATCATCGCCAGCCAAAATAAAAAGCTGACCATCCCGCTCATCTAACCTAACGACATAAATAGGACGATAAGTATTTGTTAGAGACTGACATTGTAAAAAATAGGCTTCAATCATCTTAACGTTTGAAGTTAAATTTCATTTTGGCAGAGCATTTCATACAATCCCGACCAAGTCATAAAATTTTCTTC
This sequence comes from Snowella sp. SOY_38_metabat_116, assembly GCA_031396835.1. Taxonomy (GTDB): domain Bacteria; phylum Cyanobacteriota; class Cyanobacteriia; order Cyanobacteriales; family Microcystaceae; genus Snowella. The sequence goes on along the minus strand of JANNLO010000011.1, from coordinate 5,659 downwards.
ATCTGCTAAAATAACCTGAGAAAACTCTTAATAAAATTGCTCAGATTTTCTCAGATATTTCTGCTCAAAAACTTCTAAATCTAACCTTAAATTTAAAATTGCTTTTTGCAATCTCGCTATCTGATAATTAATAATACTTTGGGCAAAATTTTCTTCATCTTCTACAGAATTTAAAATTATTTTTAATCGCTCTTGGGTTTTAGGTTGAACAGATAGGTGAAAATCTAACATTATTTTATCTCATCAGCTAAATGATCAGAAGGAAGATCCCTAAACATCCTTTATAATAGCCGATAAGCCATTTGTTATCTTTTAAACAACCATGAAAAGTGCTTTCCTAGACCGTCTTCATAGTCCCAAACGCCCTGTTTTAGTCTTTGACGGAGCAATGGGAACAAACCTACAAGTCCAAGATTTGACCGCAGCAGACTTTGGCGGGGCAGAATACGAAGGTTGTAATGAATATTTGATCCATACGAAGCCTGAAGCAGTGGCAACGGTGCATCGGGGCTTTTTTGAAGCGGGTGCTGATGTGGTTGAAACAGACACTTTTGGGGCAACTTCGATTGTTTTGGCAGAATATGACTTGGCAGATAAGGCATATTATCTCAACAAAGCGGCGGCAGAATTAGCAAAAGGGATTGCAGACGAATTTTCTACGCCCGAAAAACCTCGATTTGTGGCGGGTTCAATGGGGCCAGGTACAAAATTGCCGACTTTGGGACATATTGACTATGACACGCTAAAAAATTCTTATGTCGAACAAGTGCAAGGATTATACGACGGCGGCGTTGATTTATTATTAGTAGAAACCTGTCAGGATGTGTTGCAAATTAAGGCAGCTTTGAATGCAATTGAAGAAGTTTTTACTGAAAAAGGTGATCGCTTACCGATCATGGTTTCAGTGACGATGGAAGTTATGGGAACAATGTTAGTAGGGACAGAAATTGGTGCAGCTTTGGCAATTTTGGAACCCTATAAGATTGATATTTTAGGTTTAAATTGTGCAACTGGCCCCGACAAAATGAAGGAACATATTAAATATTTGTCGGAACATTCGCCTTTTATTATTTCTTGTGTTCCCAATGCGGGCTTACCAGAAAACGTCGGAGGACAAGCTTTTTATCGCCTAACTCCTGTTGAATTGCAGATGGCTTTAATGCACTTTATTGAAGATTTAGGGGTGCAAATTATTGGCGGTTGTTGTGGAACTCGACCTGATCATATTAAAGCTTTAGCCGATGTTGCTAAGGATTTAATGCCCAAAGAACGTCATCCCCAATATGAACCTTCAGCCGCTTCAATTTATACGACTCAGCCCTATATTCAAGATAATTCTTTTCTGATTGTGGGTGAAAGATTAAATGCTAGTGGTTCCAAAAAATGTCGGGATTTATTAAACATTGAAGATTGGGATAGTTTGGTTTCTCTTGCTAAATCTCAAGTCAGAGAAGGGGCGCATATTTTAGATGTAAATGTCGATTATGTGGGGCGCGATGGAGTAAAAGATATGCACGAATTAGCGTCTCGTTTGGTTAATAATGTGACCCTACCTTTGATGCTGGATTCAACAGAATGGCAGAAAATGGAAGCGGGTTTAAAAGTTGCTGGCGGAAAATGTATTCTTAATTCTACTAACTATGAAGATGGCGAAGAAAGATTTTATAAACTATTAGATATTGCCAAACAATATGGGGCAGGAATTGTCATTGGAACGATTGATGAAGATGGCATGGGACGCACAGCAGATAAGAAATTTGAAATCGCAAAACGAGCCTATGATGCGGCGATCGCCTATGGAATTCCAGGTTCAGAAATCTTTTTTGATCCCCTAGCTTTACCGATTTCAACAGGTATTGAAGAAGACCGAGAAAATGCAAAAGCAACGGTCGAATCAATCCGTCGTATTCGTCAGGAATTACCCCTATGTCATATTTTATTAGGAGTTTCTAATGTTTCTTTTGGTTTAAATCCCGCCGCTCGTCAGGTGCTTAATTCTATCTTTTTGCATGAATGTACAAAAGCGGGAATGGATGCGGCGATCGTGAGTGCTAATAAAATTTTACCTCTAACAAAAATTGACCCCGAACAACAACAGGTTTGTCTAGATTTAATCTATGATCGTCGGCAATTTGAAGGAGATGTTTGCACCTACGATCCTCTGACTAAATTAACCACTTTATTTGAAGGAAAAACAACCAAACGCGATAAATCAAATGATGCCAATTTACCAGTTGAAAAACGTCTGACCCAACACATTATTGATGGTGAGCGTTTAGGTTTAGAAGATGCTTTAACTGAAGCTTTACAAAATCATCCGCCCTTAGATATTATTAACATTTTCCTATTAGATGGAATGAAAATTGTTGGTGAATTATTTGGTTCTGGGCAGATGCAATTACCCTTTGTTTTACAATCAGCCCAAACCATGAAAGCAGCCGTCGCCCATCTCGAACCCTATATGGAAAAATCCGAAAGTGCTAGTAATGCTAAAGGAACTTTTCTGATTGCAACAGTGAAAGGCGATGTTCATGATATTGGTAAAAATTTAGTTGATATTATTCTTTCTAACAATGGTTATAAAGTGATTAATCTAGGTATTAAACAACCCGTTGAGAATATTATTAATTCCTATCGAGAACACAATGCTGATTGTATTGCTATGAGTGGTTTATTAGTGAAATCTACTGCTTTTATGAAGGAGAATTTGGAGATTTTTAATCAAGAAGGCATTACAGTTCCTGTTATTCTCGGTGGTGCAGCTTTAACACCAAAATTTGTGCATCAAGATTGTCAAAATACTTATAAAGGACAAGTTATTTATGGAAAAGATGCTTTCTCAGATTTGCACTTTATGGAAAAATTGATGCCTGCTAAAAATCAAGAATCTTGGAATGATTTGCAGGGCTTTTTAGGAGAATATGCGGACGAAAATATCAAGTTAAAAAATCAAGATGAACAAGCTCCCGATATTGGAGTTTCTGCAGATCAATTAATTGATGCAGGGGAAGTTCAAGAAAGTATTTTCATAGAAATTGATACCCGTCGTTCAGAGGCGATCGCGCTAGAAATTGAACGACCTATCCCACCATTTTGGGGAACAAAGATTCTCCAACCCCACGACATTTCTGTTGAAGAAGTTTTTCCCTATTTGGACTTGCAAGCTCTCTTTGTCGGACAATGGCAATTTCGTAAACCAAAGGAACAATCTCGCGAGGAATACGATCAATTTTTGCAAGAAAAAGTTCATCCTATTTTAACAGAATGGAAAGCCAAAGTTATTGAGGAAAACTCACTGCATCCCACAGTTATTTATGGTTATTTTCCTTGTCAATCGGCAGAAAATTCTGTCTATATCTATGATTCAGAAATTATTCAGCATAATAATGGCAAAATTTCCGATGGTTTAGAACCTATTTGTAAGTTTGATTTTCCCCGTCAAAAATCAGGTCGCCGTCTTTGCATTGCAGACTTTTTTGCTTCTAAGGAATCAGGCATTACAGATGTTTTTCCCATGCAAGCTGTCACCGTCGGAGAAGTTGCAACAGAATATGCAAAAAAACTGTTTGATGGTAATGAATATACCCACTATCTTTACTATCATGGAATTGCGGTACAAACAGCCGAAGCCTTAGCTGAATGGACTCATGCCCGTGTGCGTCGTGAACTCGGTTTTTGCGGTCAAGAACCTGATAATATTCGGGAAATTTTGCAACAGCGTTATCAAGGTTCTCGTTATAGTTTTGGCTATCCTGCTTGTCCAAATATGTTGGATCAATATAAGCAGTTAGAACTTTTACAAACTGACCGCATTAATCTGTTTATGGATGAGAGCGAGCAGATTTATCCTGAACAATCCACAACGGCGATTATTACCTATCATCCTGCGGCTAAATATTTTAGTGCTTAGTCTAAAGTCGATTAATCATTGCGTCTTTCTTTAATTATCGTCATTTACTTTATAGCTAACTGCTCATTAACTGACAAAACTTCAAACAAAATCTCTGTACCTCTTTTATAGTAAGTATTTTGGGATATGACTAATCAAGTGTAGTTGATGATCATCTTTCTGACCTTTTCACTGACTTAGCTTATCAGTATAAAACCCTTGATAAGCATTAGTCACAAGTTAAGCTTTGTACAGCTTTGTCAGTAAATCAGAGCTGATTGTGTTTAGTCATATCTAAACTTAATGATAATTGTCCAGAAGATGAATCTTTTCTAATTGAGTGATAACCACTTTTGCCTTTCTCAACAAGCTCCATCTCGATAGTTTTATTTAACCAAACTTTTGCCTGATTTTGTTGAACTTCAAGATAACAAGCAATTTCTTTTAGGGTTTTTCGTGGTTGCGTTAAATAATCTAATAATAAAGGTAAAATCGCTTCAAAAGTATTACTGGGTGTCGAATAAATGGGGGATATTTTATCCTGCTCTTCTATTTTATTTGTCTTTTTAATAAGATCAGATGATTGGACAATTTGAGAAATGTTAACGTTATCATTCTGAGAGCCATTCTTTAGTTGTGATTCTCCTAATTTTCCTAGAAAACCTCGATTGAGTAACTCATCGGGTAAAGGTTTTGCGCCTAATTTAAGTAATTCCGCATTTCCTTCAGGAAGCTTTGTAGAAAAACGAACCCATACAGGAATGGCATTATCGCGTCTTAATTCTTCGATTGCTCCAGCCCAAGTACCACCAGAATTATAATCAGAGCTAACAACTAGGGATTGATCTGCCAGAGCGTAAATATATTTATTTCTGCCCATTGCATTGCCAACTTGAAAGCGAGAATGAGGATCATAGGGAGAAATTAAAACAAGCTGATTAGCTCTGATCGCATCTTTATATTTTTTAGAAACAGAGTCCTTGCCCAAATCATTGGCTAAAATTCCTATACTATTCCCCCCTTCTGCTAAAACGGCTAACATTGCCTCCTGATCAACCCCTCTCGCTCCCCCAGAAACAACTCCTATCTGACTTTGGGCGCAAAGTTTACTGATATAGCGAGTGTAAGCCAAACCTTCCTCATCTATTGATCTAGAACCAACAATTGCGATTCCGCCCTTGTCCAGCAAATCAATATTGCCGATGCCGTAGAGAAGTGGTGGAGCCTGATGTTTCAGCTTGACCTTGAATCGTTTTGGATAGAGCGCATCACCTCGACTGAGAATCCATAAACCTTGATTTGTCCACTCCTCAACTTTGATCGCCAACAATGCTCCCCGATCCAATAGTTGTTGAATCCGTTGAGGTTCTAAAGTATTGTCTTGATGCTTATCTAGCCAATCAATTATCGTTTTGTTAAGTAAATCTCCTGGGCGAAACTGTTCTTGCTGGAGGATTCGAGCCAACAGGTTATATTCCCTATTATTCAATGGTTTAACCCCATTTTGTAAGGTTGAACCGAAATGAGCGCAAAGGAGTAATATTGCTTGAGTATCGGAAGAAAGAGAAAACACTGTAGTAGTCACTTATTCGTTGTCAAGAGAGGTAAGGGCAAGAGCTAATGGAAAAACTGGGCCACTTCCGCGTGAGCGTAACAAAGCTGTTAACACAGTAAATGTCCACCGTGAATCAACCATATCATCTATCAAGAAAACAGAGCCACTTAAACCTTGCCATTGTTCAATAGTAAAAGCACCATCTAAGTTATGAG
>JANNLO010000129.1:0-4624 GCA_031396835.1 Snowella sp. SOY_38_metabat_116 | reverse complement strand
GTATCCAGATAATCCAGCAATTCACCCACACATTTGTCGTGGTCAATCATCACATCGTGGTATTCCGACTGCCAGCGTCCAGACTGTCCTAAACTCTCAGGTTTTGGATGGGTGCGGAAGTGCATATGGGTCGTATTAAACCAGACAAAAAAGGGAATATCGGCTTTCACCTGGCGATCGATAAAATCCTTAGCTTTAACTAGAACTTCATCATCAATAGTTTGCATCCGCTTATAGGTTAATGCACCCGTCTAAACAAACCTATGTGTTCCATCGGCATTCGCTTTACAGTGCAGTACACCGCGTGGGCCAAAATTTTTCCTGTAATTAGGAAAATCGGCGGCGGGGGGATAATCGCGGAGTTCGGGTTCTTCTTCGGCATTGAGGTGATAGAGATTGCCAAAAAATTCGTCAAAACCGTGATTAGTGGGCAACATTTCGTCTTTATCGCCCAAATGATTTTTACCAAATTGACCAGTGGCGTAACCCATTGGTTTTAACAATTCGGCGATCGTGGGGTCTTCGGAACGCATCCCCAAAGTGGCTCCAGGCATTCCGACTTTACTTAAGCCTGTACGAAAAACGCATTGACCTGTAATAAAAGCCGATCGCCCTGCGGTACAACTTTGTTCAGCGTAGGAATCGGTAAATAACATCCCTTCTTTGGCAAGGCGATCGATATTTGGGGTTTTATAACCCATCACACCGTGAGAGTAACAACTGAGATTAGATTGGCCAATGTCATCACCCCAAATAATCAGAATGTTGGGCTGTTTTGTTGCCATTTTAAAGTTCTCCTTGGAGAGTTAGATTTGAGATTGAAAATCAGGTTGCATATTCTTCGCTAATATTAAGACATTAAGTCACAATTATGCCCAACAAAGGACAACTTGGTAAATTACTTCATAAGTAAATTGAATTAATGGTGATCGCATTTTTTACTTAAGGAAGTATGGCGCGATCACATTTTTTGAATTTGAGAAGACGCGATCGCAGCTCAAGCACAATTTTTCACACCTTATCTTTAGGAGTCCCTTTATGTCTTTAAAAGAATACAAATCAGGAGCCGCCTTTCCTGGGGTCATTGGCCGTACTGCCGATGTTTCTACACCTGCCTGGCCTGAACCAAATCGTGCCAAGGAAAACACACCAAATGTAATTTATATCGTGCTAGATGACACGGGCTTTGGGCAACTCGGTTGCTATGGTAGCCCCATCAAAACCCCGAATTTGGATGCTTTGGCCGCCGACGGGTTGCGCTATAGCAATATGCACACCACCGCCCTCTGTTCCCCTTCCCGTTCCTGCATCATTACAGGGCGAAATCATCACTCCAATAGTCTGGCCTGTATTACAGAAGGATCAACGGGTTATCCAGGCTCTAATGGTTATATTCCCTTTGAAAATGGCTTTTTATCAGAAATTTTACTTCAAAAAGGCTATAACACCTATGCCGTAGGGAAATGGCACTTAACCCCCGCAGAACAGGGCAGTGCGGCTGGCCCCTACGATCGCTGGCCATTAGGACGGGGTTTTGAACGGTTTTATGGTTTTCTCGGTGGCGACACTCATCAGTACTATCCTGAATTAGTGCGAGATAATACCCAGGTTGAACCCGAAAAAACGCCTGAAGAGGGTTATCATCTCACGGTGGATTTGGTGGAAAAAGCGAAGGGAATGATCGCTGATGCGAAGCAAGTTGCTCCCAATAAGCCCTTTTTTCTGTATTTTTGTCCAGGTGCAATGCACGCCCCTCACCATGTTCCCTCGGAATGGTCTGATAAATACCAAGGACAATTTGATGATGGTTGGGATGCTTACCGCGAAAAAGTATTTGCAAAACAAAAAGAATTAGGCATTATTCCCGCTAATACCGTACTATCTCGCCATGATCCCGATGTACAGGATTGGAATAGCCTCTCGGCGGATGAACGTAAACTCTATGCTCGCATGATGGAAGTTTTTGCGGGCTTTTTGGAACATACCGATCATTATATTGGTGAATTAATCCAATTTCTGAAGGATTTGGGAGAATACGAAAACACTCTGATTATGGTCATTTCCGATAATGGCGCAAGTTCAGAAGGGGGGCCGAGTGGTTCGGTCAATGAAGGGAAGTTTTTTAATAATGTTCCTGATAATCTGGAGCAAAATTTAGCGGCTATTAATGATATTGGTGGCCCAAAATATTTTAATCACTATCCCTGGGGCTGGACTCATGCTGGTAATACTCCTTTCCGTCGCTGGAAACGAGAAACCTACCGAGGAGGGACGAGCGATCCCTTTATTGTCAGTTGGCCGCAAGGTATTCAGGCAAAAGGCGAAATCCGTTACCAATATGCCCATGCGATCGATATGGTTCCGACGGTGTTAGAAGCATTAGGGATTGAACCCCCTCAAACCATTAAAGGTGCTACCCAATCTCCCCTAGAAGGCATTAGTCTCGCGGACACATTTAATAATGCCAATGCACCCGATAAACATCTCACTCAATATTTTGAAATGATGGGACATCGATCGCTTTACCATGACGGTTGGCGTGCAGTTTGTCCTTGGCCTGGAACCTCCTTTGTAGAGTCAGGTTTACCCTTTGGTGCGCCGATTTCCTACGAAAAGCTCACAGAACTAGATGCACACGGTTGGGAACTTTACAATCTCCAAGAAGATTTTGCGGAGACTAATGACTTAGCAGACTCGGAACGCGATCGCCTGATTGCCATGATCGGGATGTGGTACGTCGAAGCAGGTAAATATAACGTTCTACCGATTGATAGTCGCGGAGTCCAACGATTTGCCGAACAACGTCCCCAAATTGCGGTTGATCGTCAACGCTACGTTTATTACCCTAATACTCAGGTTGTCCCTGGCAATGCCGCACCAAGACTTCTAAATCGCGCTCACTCCATTTCGGTGGAAGCAGTTGTGCCTGAAACAGGAGCCGAAGGGGTTTTATTTAGTATGGGGGGAAATGACGGAGGTTTCTCTCTCTATGTACAGAATGGCAAATTAACCTATGGCTATAACTATTTAACCGATGCTTACTTCAAGGTGGAGTCTTCTCAAGCTTTGCCCAGTGGCCATCACATTTTTAGTATGCAATTTGAACCCACTGGCCCTGCTGATATTGCTAAAGGAAAAGGGACTCCCGCGAAAATAACTCTTTTGGTTGACGGTCATTCCGTTGGGGAAGGAAATCTTCCTGTCACTATTCCCTTAAATCTGGGTTTAGCCGCAGGGATTGCGGTAGGTGCTGATCCAGGTTCGCCGACGATGCCTGATTATCAACCGCCCTTTAAGTTTACAGGCGAGGTCAAAAAAGCTCTGGTAGATGTGACAGGTGAAGCGGTGGAAGATAAGGAAGCCAAAATGCGGATGTATTTAGCGCGTCAGTAGTTTTTGGTGATAGGCGATCGCTTTTTTAATGGAAAATTGACAATGGACAATTATCAATTACTCATTATCAATTACTCATTATCAACTATTAATTAATCGGCGATCTGTCAGTTGCGTTTTTTAACGACAACACCCTTGATTGATATCAAGACTATTTCTGGTATGACTATCTGTCTTGTTATGCAGAAGGTTTCTATCTATCATCGGAAAATATACGGAATTTTTCTGGATATTCTTCTCTACAGAGTGAATATACGGAAATTTTCTGCTTTTTGTCCTCTAGAGGTTGACTATACGGAAAATATCGGTATAATCAATAGTTATACCAACAGCGAAAAGTCCGTTTAGGATGTCTGTCTCCATTCGCGATGAGTCAAGTAAAGTGATAGGCTTCAATGAATTTTGATCGCAGTATTGGCAATCTTTTCATGAGTTTTAACCCCTATTTTCCAGCAAGTATAGGTGCATTGTGATGAGTGAAGAAAAAAAATCAAGCTTAGCAGGTATATTGGGCGGTATAGCAGCAATCATTACAGCTTTTGGTGGTATTTACGTGGCAATGCAGCCTTCAAGAAATACACCACCTGAGGATAAACCTAAGCCTGACTTACCTATTTCTCCAGCATCACTTGCTCCGAAGAGATTTGACAGTCCTAGAGTTGATGGCTCTCGGCTTGATTCAACAACTTGGGATTTTCCTGGAGGGGATGCAAGTTTGTACCGACAACAAGCTGCAAATACATTTTGCAAATACAGTGGATACAAAAGTTCTAGTAGCTTTGGTTTTGAGGACTTAGGAGCAAATCAAAACCTTAACCGTTTTTGGAATGATGGCAGACTTAAGTTTTGTGATTTTTGTGGAGTACCTTTTACCTATATAAACTGTGAATAATGCAGCAGTGCGATCGCCGATCTTGTAGGGTGCGTTAATCAACGCACCTTTTACATTTTTAAATGGCATTTAATGCTATCGAAATTGCGATGCGTTAAGCTGCGCTAACACATCCTACGAAAAAGAGTTCCGAGAAGTGATCGGCGATCGTATTGTTTACTTAAGGACGTATCGTGCGATCGCATCTTTTACTTATACTTAGGGCTTGCTGAATAAAGCTGAAAGCGTTATTGAAAAAGGGCTGGGGAGATTTAGCGAGAAAAAAAGTGCGAGAAAAAGGTCTAGAATGAGTAAAAAGGCTTGCACCCCCTACTTCCAGAACCTTGAACGATGTACCCC
>JANNLO010000294.1:0-3923 GCA_031396835.1 Snowella sp. SOY_38_metabat_116 | reverse complement strand
GATATTGCAACCGAGCAAACGAATGCCGAAAAAGGGAGCCTTTTTGTTCTCGATCCATCGGGTAAAATTGCAGATGCCATTCTTTCTAGAACCGAAGTCACTCCAGAAATCCGTAATCGTCTAGTTGGTTCCGTCTTGGATCGGGGACTGGCGGGTTGGGTGAATGAACACCATGAATTAGGCTTGATTATTGATACTGAAACTGATGAACGTTGGCTGACTTTACCTGATCAACCCTATGCCGTTCGTTCTGCCCTCTGTATTCCCATTCTGAAAGAGAACACACTTTTGGGAATTATCACCCTTTTGCATTCTCAACCTGGCTATTTTAGTCGTCAAGTTGCCAAATTAATGCAAGCCACCGCCGATCAAATGGCTTTAATTTTAGAAAACGCCAGACTTTATACTAAATTAGACGAATATTCTAAAGCATTAAATAATGAATTAGAAAAAGGAAGACAGATTCAAATTGACTTTTTACCCTACAATATTCCCCAATTGCCTAACTGGGAAATTAGTGCTTGTTTTTATCCCGCGAAACAAGTTGCTGGAGACTTTTATGATGCCTTTAATATTGATAAACAAGTAGGATTAGTGATTGCTGATGTGTGTGATAAAGGTGTGGGAGCCGCTTTATTTATGGCCTTATTTCGTAGCTTAATTCGCATTTTTTCTAACCAAAATACCCTACGCGGAAGAGCTTCTAATATTCTCCAAGATGCCCAACCTCCAGAAGGCTGGATAGGAGATAGTGCCATGAATTTAGCTCATATTAATGCGCTTCATGCTGTTACTTTGACGAATGATTATGTATGCGAAAATCATTGGGGTTTAAGTATGTTTGCAACACTTTTCTTCGGTGTTCTTGATCCCGAAACAGGCATTATGAGTTATATTAACGGCGGACATGAACCTTTATTCATTTTGGGAAAATCGGGTATTAAAGCAACCCTAAAACCCACTGGCCCAGCAGTAGGAATGATGCCTAATAGTAAGTTTAAAATCAAACAGATTCAACTAGAACCAGATGATATTTTACTTGGTTATACTGATGGAGTTACTGAAGGTAAAAACCCTGACGGTCACCTATTTACAAAAGAGCGATTATTAAAATTAATAGAAAAACCCACAACTTCGGCAGAGGAACTTATTAATTTAATTAAAGAAAATCTTTTTATCTATATTGCTGATGCGCCTCAATTTGATGATATTACAATGTTAGCTCTACGTCGAATAGTCTAGTTTATTAATCAAAATTTATAATAATAATTATGGTTTCATTCTCCCCTAAAAATCCTGAAAATACCTCTTCTGAAGTTGTTGCCATGCAAGCAGCAGCAGGTTTTCACACAACAGAATCAACAAAATTTTTTGATGCAGATTTTGAATTTCTTTTCACTCGTTCTATTGAATTTCGACAAGAGACTATCTATTTTTTAATTGTTGATCGTTTTTGTGATGGAGATAATAGCAATAATGCTGGACCCAATCCTGAACTTTATGATCCCACGCGCCAAAAATGGGGCAGATATTGGGGTGGTGATCTTCAAGGAATTATTGATAAATTAGATTACTTAAAAGGCATGGGAATTACGGCAATTTGGGTATCTCCATTATTTGAACAAGTAGAAGATTTACAATTTGAAAGTGCGGCAATGCACGGTTATTGGACAAAGGATTTTAAAAGAATTAATTCACGTTTTTTAGGAAAAGATGAACCCAACTCTTTATTAGAATCTACCGCATTTAATCGGTTAATTACAGAATTACACAACCGAGGAATGAAACTAATTCTAGATATTGTTTGTAATCACAGTAGCCCTGATGTTAATGGTCAAAAAGGAAAACTTTATGATGATGGCATCTTAATTGCTGATTTTTATCAAGATTCAAATCATTGGTATTATCATAATCCTGAGATTACAAATTGGGAAGATGAATATCAACTTTTATATTATGAAATGGCTGGATTAGCAACTTTTAATGAAAGCAATATTGAGTATAGAAATTATATTAAAGCAGCGATCAAACTTTGGTTAGATAGAGGGGTTGATGCTCTGCGAGTTGACACAGTAAAACATATGCCAATCTGGTTTTGGCAAGAATTTAATGCGGATATTCAAACTCATAAACCATCAGTTTTTATCTTTGGTGAATGGGGTTTTAGTAAACCTTGGGATCAGAGTTCAGTCAATTTTACTAATCATTCAGGAATGTCAATTTTAGATTTTGGATTGTGTGAAGCTATTCGTGCAGCTTTAGGAAAAAATGAGCCTCAAGGTTTTCAATTAGTTCAAAATATATTTAATTTAGATTATCTTTATGACCGAGCTACCGAATTAATTACTTTTATTGATAATCATGATATGCCCCGTTTTCAAAGTTTAAATTGTGATCGCGAATTGTTAAAATTAGCCGTCATTTTAATCATGACAAGTCGGGGAATTCCTTGTCTTTATTATGGAACAGAACAATATCTTTATAATGATACAAATGGCGGAAATGATCCTTATAATCGACCGATAATGAACAGTTGGAATATCAATACTCCTCTCTATAAACTATTAGCATTATTCTCAAAATTACGCCGTTTAAATCCAGCCGTTTCTCTTGGTAGTCAACAACAAAAATATATCACTTCTGATACTTATTGTTACACCCGTAGCTATCGAGATTCGCGTTGTTTAGTAGCCATGAATAAAGGAAATTCGACGACTATCCAGGTTGAGTCAACGCAACTTGAAGACGGCGAATATAATTGTATTCTGACTCATCGTTCTTTTGAAGTCAAAAATGGTAAGCTTTCGTCCTTATTTTTGGATCATCAAGAAGTTATTATACTCAGTTATATCGGTGATCGCGTTCAAGGAAAAACGATTGTTCGAGTCCAATTAAATGGTATAAAAACTCAACTAGGAGAAAGTATTGTTGTTATCGGAGATTGTCCTGAATTAGGCAATTGGAATATTAATCAAGCTTATGTTCTCGAATATATTAATGCAAATACTTGGTTTGGAGAAATTCCTTTTAATGAAAGCGCGGGTAAAGCAATTACTTATAAATATGCCATTCGTCGAGATAATGAACGTCCTGTTTATGAAAATTTAGTCTGTCGTCGTTGGATTTTAGTGAATCAAGGTATTGTCAAATGGCAAGATATTTGGACTCCATAAAAAAGATTGCTGGCTATCTGTCAACAAATGGGATGCAAAGAAAATGAATTAATAGAAGAAGCAATTATCAATTATTTGAAGGATTTTGAAGATATTCAGAATGCAAATTATCATTTATCTAATCGTCCTGAGAGGTATTTGACGATGGCTGAAGTGGAGCAAGAACTTGGTCTGGTAAATAGAATTTGATCCAAGAGCTTTAAATAAGTATTACACCGAGTTCATTAATATCCTACTAGGAAAAAGACACCCTCAAAGCTAGAGAGTGCCTTTTTGAATATTATACTAAGTTTGAATTAACCATGAATAGCAGGGGCAGTCAAAGCTACAGGAGCTTGTTCGCCAGAAGCTAAATCTAATGGGAAGTTGTGAGCATTACGTTCGTGCATTACTTCAAAACCGATGTTAGCGCGGTTGAGGACATCTGCCCAAGTACCGATAACACGACCTTGAGAATCAAGGATAGATTGGTTGAAGTTAAAACCGTTCAAGTTAAACGCCATCGTGCTTACACCCATTGCGGTGAACCAGATGCCGATAACAGGCCATGCGCCTAAGAAGAAGTGTAAGGAACGGCTGTTGTTAAAGGAAGCATACTGGAAGATTAAACGACCGAAGTAGCCATGAGCCGCAACGATGTTGTATGTTTCTTCTTCTTGACCAAACTTGTAACCGTAGTTCTGGGATTCAACTTCAGTTGTTTCACGAACTAAGCTGGAAGTTACCAGAGAACCGTGCATTGCAGAGAAC
>JANNLO010000286.1:0-3194 GCA_031396835.1 Snowella sp. SOY_38_metabat_116 | reverse complement strand
CCCTTGCCTTATGCTGCTGTGACTGGTCAAACTTCTGTTTTTGAACCCCAAGTAACAACTTCCGAGACAAGTGATCCCCGTAGTCATGGTTCTCAGACACAAGTTGATAATTCAATCTAAATTAATTTTGGGTAATTATTTGGGGATATAAAGATAATTCATTTTTGCGATCGCGGTTTCAAAAAGCTTGTTAAAAATAATATCTAGAAAAAAGTAGGAAAAAGTAGGGTATTTTTCTAAATTCTTGCAAATCAATTGAGCTTAGATTAGGATTAAGATCAGAATATTTTCTCGTCTCCTAAAAAGTTTTAATAACCTTCATGAGCTTTGCCCACTCTCAGTTTGAATATCAAGTCGGGGGAAGTCTCCACAGCGATGCTCCCAGTTATGTCACCCGAGAAGCAGACTCAATTTTTTATCAAACCTTAAAAAAAGGTCAATTTTGTTATGTTTTAAATTCCCGCCAGATGGGAAAATCTAGTTTACGAGTAAGGGCAAGTCAACGCTTAGAAGCCGAAGGAACAGTTTGTATTTTTATTGATTTAACGGGCATGGGAACCCAAGAAGTAAACCCCGAAAAATGGTATGCAGGAATTGTTCAATCCTTGGTGAGTGGCTGTCAGCTTCAATCAAAAATAAAGTGGCGGCCGTGGTGGCGAGAAAGAATGGATTTAATCTCTCCTGTTCAGCGTTTGAGTTTGTTTATTAAAGAAGTTTTATTAGTTGAAATTCCCCAAAATATTGTAATTTTTATTGATGAAATTGATCGAGTCTTGAGTCAGCAATTTTGTTTAGATGATTTCTTTGGTTTAATCCGTTTTATTTATGAACAAAGAGAAACCCATTCTGATTATCAACGTCTCACTTTTGCTTTATTAGGTGTGGCAACTCCCAATGTTTTGATTCAAGATAAAAAAACAACTCCTTTTAATATTGGTCAGGCGATCCCATTAACAGGTTTTCAGTTAGAAGAAGTTCAACCTTTAACGAAAGGATTAACAGGAATTGTTGCTGATCCTGAAGCCATTATGCAAACTATTATCGATTGGACAGGCGGACAACCTTTCTTAACTCAAAAACTCTGTCAATTAATTCTTTTTAATAGTAATTCTTTCTCAAATATTGACTCAAATATTAACGATTCAAGTGTGTTAGAAAAACTGATCAGCTCACGCATTATCGAAAATTGGGAAGCACGAGATGAACCCGAACACTTAAGAACTATTCGCGATCGCATTCTCAGAAATGAGGAAAAATCAGGCAGATTATTAGGATTTTATCAACAAATTTTAGAACAAGGAAATATTTTTAGTGACGGAACTCCAGAACAAATGGAATTGCGTTTATCAGGATTAGTGGTTGAGCAACAAGGAAAACTGTACGTTTATAATCGTCTTTATGCAAGTGTATTTAATCAAAATTGGGTTGAAAAAAAATTAGCAGCTTTACGTCCCTATGCCCAAACAATTAACGCTTGGTCAAATTCAGACTGTCAAAATGAAGCTTATTTATTGCAAGGACAAACTTTACAGGATTCTTTAGCTTGGGCTTTAAATAAAAATTTGAGTGATTTAGATTATCACTATTTAGTCGCGAGTCAAAACTTAGCTAAAAGACAAATTCAAGAAGAATTAAACGCTACAGAACAAGCGAGTAAATTATTAGCATTAGCTAGAAAAAAAGCGAGTCAAACAGTTAGTAAAAAACGAATTTCTTGGCATTGGATTCCTAAAATTGCGTTGCTGATCACCATCCCGATCGCCTTATTTCGTTTTAGTGGAATATTACAAAGAACTGAATGGATATTGTGGGATCAATTCTTTCATTGGCGACCCGCCGAAGCGATTGAGCAACGAATTGTTATTATTGCGATCGCCGAATCAGATCTGAGTCAACAAGGATGGCCAATTAATGATCAAATTTTAGCAAAATTAATCACTCAAATTAAGGCTCAAAAACCTAGGGCGATCGGCTTAGATCTTGTCCGCAATTTGCCTTTAGAACCAGGTCATAAAGAATTAGTCAAACTTTTTAAAACGACACCCAATTTATTTGGTATTGAAAAAGCTATTGAACCCCGCATTAATCCACCGCCAACTCTTGAGACTCAACAACAAATCGGATTTGCGGATTTGAAAGTCGATCTTGATGGCTCAGTACGCCGTGCCTTATTAACGATTCAGTTTCCCAATAAAAATATTCGTGAAAGTTTAGCCGTAAAACTAGCTCTTGCCTATCTCCAAACTCAGGGAATTAGACCAGAAGACTTAGCTAAAAATAAAATTCGTTTAGGAAAAGCGGTTTTTAGTCCTTTTACTCGCAATGATGGCGGCTATATTCAAACTGATGCAGGAGGCTATCAAATTTTACTGAATTTTCGGGGAACAGAAAAACAATTTCCAACTGTTTCTTTACAACAAGTTCTTAATCAGCAAATTCCCCCAAATTTTTTCCGCGATCGCATCGTTTTGATCGGAGTTACCGCCGAAAGTCTCAAGGATTTATTTGATACGCCTTATAGTGGTGGACTTTTCCCGCTTTCTGAACAAATGCCTGGGGTGATTATTCATGCCAATATTGTCAGTCAATTACTGAGTTCCGCCATCGATGGACGTACTTTAATTAAAACCTTGCCAGATCCTGTGGAATATAGCTGGATTTTGGTTTGGGCATTGCTGGGAACAGGATTCAGTTGGTGGCTCAAATCCCCAAAATTAATTGCCTTAAGTTTTGTTTTAACCAGTATTTTGTTAACAAGTGTCTGTTATCTCGCCTTTTTGCAAGGATGGTGGTTGCCCGTCGTCCCCTCTTTTTTTGTTTTGGGTGGAACCGCGATCGCCGTCATCATGATTACCAACCGAGAACGGGATCGGCTTTTGTGCCAACAAACATTAACCGAACTTTTATTAATTCAACCCACTTCGACCTTGGTGATTAAAATCGCGCTGGAATATCTGAAACAATCGGAAACTAAAGAAAATCAAATTCTCCTTCAAAATCTGTTAGAAGAAAGTTAATCCTAAAGTGTTTATTTGTTTCTAGAAACTTAATATATAAGGCTCAATAGGTGTTTCGGGGAGGTATAAAAGACTGGTAGGATAAATACTCATAAATTCTTCTCTCTCACGCTGAATGCTGGAAATAAACCTGATTAATCTTCTCGATGATGCCAAGTGTTATGAAACGGTGAGAAA
>JANNLO010000278.1:0-44525 GCA_031396835.1 Snowella sp. SOY_38_metabat_116 | reverse complement strand
TATTAGTCTTTTACGCAGGGGTAGAGGGTATGAATCCTCTATGGAAGTAGGCTTCCCATACTAAACGACCATTTCAGGTCGCGCGGCGTTAAACGAATCGCAC
Source organism: Snowella sp. SOY_38_metabat_116 (assembly GCA_031396835.1). GTDB lineage: Bacteria > Cyanobacteriota > Cyanobacteriia > Cyanobacteriales > Microcystaceae > Snowella. Next base: position 44,422 of record JANNLO010000278.1, on the reverse strand, counting down.
GCTAATTGCCAGTCTGGTCTTAAATTTTGAGCTTGACGCAGGTAGGAATGATGAATTTGTATTTGAGATTTAGGAGTATTAATCTGAATTAAAATCCGAATACATTTTTCTAAACTTCCTTTAACGTGCATTTGCTGAACATCTAGAAGCGGAACATTTTCCCAATCGGGCCTTTCTCTGGCGATCGCGGCGGGAAAAATGGCGTCTAAGTCACGAGTTGCCGTAAAAATGACATTAATAATATCTTCTGGATTAAGTTGATTATGGGTTGCGATCGCGTCTAACAATTCGCTGACAGCTTCTCGGATGGCGGGAATAGTATTTTCTGAAACCGTTGTTGCACCCCGAATTGACCGCACTTTCCACTCCACAGTTGTTGACCTCCGACCGACTTATCCAAATTCACTTTAAGCATATCATCGCTAGGCAAGAGATACGCAAAAATCAGCAAAAATCTTGATTTTTCCCAATGGGTTTGAGTTGTGAATAAGCGATCGCCAAGATTAAGCAGATTGGGCAGGGAGTTGAGAAGGAACCATCGTCAAAATGTGATGTAAATCTTCTCGCACTTCAAACTCTTCTAGTCGTTGAATAACTTGACCGCGATTAAATAATAAAAGAGTCGGTAAATTTTTAAGTCTATAGGCATTTGCTAACTTAAAATTACTGTCAGCGTTGATATTAACGACTTTGATTTGGTCTCCCCAATCTGTTTGTAATTTACCTAAAAGGGGATTCACAAAACGGCACAGCCCGCACCAGGGTGTCCAAAAATAAACGAGGACGGGTTTGGGAGATTCTAAAACAGTTTCTTTAAAGTTTTTTTCATTAACGGACAACATTGGATGCAGTCTCGATAAGTCATATAAAGCCATGCTACAACCAATTGGGATCACGTGAAATAAAGAATTTTTAAGAATCTGGAAAACCAATTTGAAATCAAAGAACAAGGTGAAAAAAGCATTTTTGTTATGCAAAAAAAGAATCGTTATTCAATTACAATTCATCGGAAATATTATCTGTGTTACCAGGGTGCTTGGGCTGTTATTTGCACAAGCCAAGGATGTCCCCACCACAGTAAAGCTATAAATCCTGTTATTCCAAGATAGGAGGGTCGCAAAAATTCTTGCCAGTTTAGGGTTTGCCGCCCATCAAGTACGGCTTTGAAGGGAATAATTGAAGTTCTGCTTTTAACTTTGAGAAACGCATCGCCATATTTTTGGTGCCAACGGCGATCGCCATGCCAAACTGCAAAAACATGATGGGCAATTAATCCGAGGGAAGTTAAAAGTGTAAAAGTAGTTCCTAGCCAGAGCGTGTGAGCAATGCACCAGATAACCTGTCCGACCATTTGGGGATGACGACAGATGCGAATAATTCCTGTTTCGTAGAGGTGGATTTCGGGTTTGGCGATCGCGGCAATTTCTAAGAGATTAAAGGTTGCAGGATACAGTAAGAAAAAAGAGAGGGCGGATAAACTCCAAACGAAGGGTTTTATGCCAGTCATGCCTTGTAGTTGCCACAATTGCAGGCCATCATAACGATGATTAAAAAAGTAGGTGATTAAAATAACGGCTAACGGAATGCTGACAAGGGCAAAAATCACTCGATAAGCTCTCGCCCCAATTTTGGTTTCTGCCCAAGCTCGCAATGCGGCTAATCCACTATGAGAAATAGCGAAAATCAGGAGGAGTGCTAAGATAACGCCGTGACTGGGGGTTAACCAAGTTAATTCAGACATAATTAGTGATTTTCAAGGAAAGGTGAATTTTCTGGAATTTCTAATTGTTATTTTATAAAGCTTTTGGGTTGATTATTTTTTAAAATTTGCTTTTTGCAGTTGATTCTTAAATTTTCCAAAGACGCACCACGCCATCTTGATCGGCAGAAACCAGTTGATTACTCTGAGGTTGAAAGACTAATGAATTAATGCTGTTTGTATGACCCCGCAATTGTTTCACTTCTTTGCCTGATAAAACGTCCCAAATAAAAATCACGCCATCTCGCCCACCTGCTGCTAAATATTGTCCGTCTGGACTAAAGGCGATCGCATCTACATAGGCTGAATGTTTAAAAGTTGGTTTAATATGTTTGCGAGAAGCAATGTGCCAAATGAAAACTGTTTTATCCCAACTGCCAGAAGCCAAAAATTCTCCATCAGGACTAAACTTCACACATTTAACATGATGGCAATGTCCATTAAAAAGATGAATTTCTTGCCCAGAAGCCACTTCCCATAAGCGCACAGTTTGATCTTTGCTACCTGTGACGATTAATTGATTGTCGGGACTAAAAGCCAGACTGGTTACTTGGTCTAAATGTCCCTCTAAGGTTCTCAAGGATTTGTTTCCGAGCAAGCTCAGCCATCCTGATGAAACATCCCAAAGCTTGACTGTTTTATCCCAACTTGCAGAGGCTAAATATTTACAATTGGGACTAATGGCAACGGCACTGATCCAATCGGTATGGCCCTGGAAAGTACGGACAGCTATTCCCAAAGACATATCCCAAAGTTTGATGGTTTTATCCCAACTCCCCGATAAAAGATATTGACTATCGCAACTAAAGGCAACACTTGAAACTGCATCTCGATGTCCTTCTAACAAACTCACTTCTCGACCTTCTTGAACATTCCAAAGGTGAATCATTTGGTCATTATTGGCTGTTGCTATCCACTTTCCATCATGACTACAAGCTACTCCATAAACCCAGTTATGAACTTTTTTGAAAGAATGATACTCTTTTCCTTGGATTACGTCCCAAAGTCTGATTGTGTAATCATAGCTACCAGAAATGAGATAGCGATTATTAGGACAAAAGTCTAGAGTGTTGATGGTATTTTTGTGACCCTGAAAACGTTGAATTTCTTGTCCTTCACTCAAGTGCCAAAGCCGAATCGATTTATCTTCAATGCCAGAAGTAGAAGCCAATAAGCGATTATCTTGACTAAATACCAAGTTTGTCACCCAATCCATGTGTCCTTTGAGGCGTTTAAGAGGTTCTGTAGAAGGAATTGACCATAATTGAATCGTGTTATCTCGGCTGCCAGAAGCCAGAATTTCTTCATTGGGACTAAACGCTAAACTTTCAATTCCCTGATCATGTCCTTGAAGCACGCAAATTTCTTGACCTTTTTCCACATCCCAAAGATAAACATTTCCGTCTAGGCTACCTGCGGCTAAATATTTTCCACTCAAACTCACGGCAAGTTGCGCGATCGCTCCCATTGGCTTAAAAAATTGCTTAAATTCTTCACCTCTTCGAGCAGACCAAGCTGTTACTATTTCACTTTTTTTACCACAGAAAAATAATTGTTCTTGGTTATTACAGACGACCTGATAAATGGGTGCTTCGTGGCCCTGAAATTGTTCCAAAAGTTTGCCTGTTGACATTTCCCAAACATATACCCATTTTTGAAAAACTAAAATCAGTAGTTGAGCATTCGGACTGAGAGTGCCACAGTCTACGGGACAATCAATCTCCCAAAGCATTTTGCCTGTGAATAGATGAAAAAGAGTTGCTCCTCCCGCCGAAATAACAACAACCAAGTCTTGAGAAAGGGCAATTACTTTTTTGATGAGGCCTCTGCCAAAACGCTGCTGCATTCCTTCTTGGAGTAAATCTGGCAGGGGAAATTGGCCTCGGAGATGATCTATTTTTGTTGAAGTTGAAACAGAATAAGGGTTATTGTTATTATTTTGATTCGATTTTTGAAAACCCTCTTCCCACCACTCTCGAACACTAGAAGGACGATCTTCACGGGGCAAGCGTAAAGCTTTTTTTACCAAGTTATCCCAGGGTGCTATTAAGCCTTCTGGTTGCCAATCTTTTTGCTCATTTAAACGTTTCATGGCGTTCGGCGGGAGCTTTCCTGTTAATAATTGATGGAGCATCATTCCCAACTCAAACAAATCACTTTCTGGCCCCAGTTCTCCGCCCGTCATAATTTCTGGAGCCGCATAGTTTTCGGTAAACAAACGAGTTTCCATTCTTCGGGAATCAATTACTTGTCTAGCCGCCCCAAAATCAATCAAGCAAATTTTATTTTCAGGAGTCAAAATAATATTTTCAGGCTTGAGATCTAAATGATAAATTCCTGATTGATGAATTGCACTTAAAGCCTCGACAATTTGCCCCGTTAAAAACTCTACTTTTGGTAAAGGAAATCGATTATTGGGCTGTTTTTTAAGAATCAATTGTAAGGTTTTACCTTTAACTAAATCCATCACCATATAGGCACTATCATTGTCTTCAAACATATCGTGAACACGAACCACATAGGGATTATTTAACTTGGCTAAAATACGTCCTTCCCCAAGAAAACGTTGTAATCCACGACGATAGGCATTTTCAGCATGATGATGCACCATTACCGATTGACTAATTTGATTGCGTAAGGCAAATTCAATTGGATAAAATTCTTTAATCGCAAAAACTTCATCTAAGACAGTGTGATGAGCTTGATAAGTAATGCCAAAACTACCACGTCCTAAAGCATAATCTAGTCGATAAGTTTGGTTGCGAAGTAGGGTTCCTTGCCCTAAAACATCTCGCAATAAAGAGGGAAAATGAATCTTACACTGGGGACAATATTCGGCAGTAGAGGAGATTTCTTCCTGATGACAATTGAGGCAGCGCATGAAATAAAAATAAATAAAATAAAATCAACGATCGGATACAAAATAAAAAAGAAAGATTAGTCCTATATTTTGTCTTTTTTATGGTTGATTTTAAAGGCATTTAAAAAAGACAATAATTATTCAATTTTTTTACGAGTAATCTTGAATTAATCATAGAGGTTTTCACATAAAATCGTTTTGATCTGCATCTTTTCTATTTCAAAGCAGTTACTAGCTGTTGGATGTGATCTAGATCATGAGTTGCCATAATTGAGAATCGCAAACGGCTACTGGGAACTGTCGGCGGACGTATGGCGGGTGCAAAAATTCCTTGTTCTTGTAGTTTTTTAGAAAGTTCTAAGGCTTTTGCTGGTTCACTTGATTTTAAGCACAAAATAGGAGAATTTGAGGGCAAAAAGTCTAAATGTTTTAATTCTTGTTTTAAAAAATTGATATTGGCCCATAATTGTTGACGGCGTTGGGGTTCTTTCTGAATAACATTAACGGCTTCTAGAGCGGCGGCGGTGTCGGCGGGGGATAGACCAGTTGTATAAATCCAGGTTGCGGCACGATTGCGTAAATAATCAATTAATTTGACATTTCCTGCAACATAACCGCCTAAGCTACCTAATGCTTTACTAAGGGTTCCTATTTGGATAATTCCTGATCTTTGACAGTCAAAGTGTTCAATAATTCCTGATCCTGTTTTTCCCATTACACCCGTTGCATGGGCTTCATCAATGAGAAGCATACAATCATAGGTTTGGGCTAATTTAATAAGTTCTGGTAGAGGGCAGATATCGCCATCCATGCTAAAAATACTATCGGTCAAAATCAGGCAACGTCGATATTGATGACGCATTTGTTGGAGTTTTTCGGCTAAATCTAGATGATCTTGATGATTGTATGCCAGTAAAATTGCACCACTCAGTTTGGCTCCATTTTTAAGACTGGAATGATTGTGGCGATCGCTTAAAATTAAATCTCGTTGTCCGACTAGGGCAGTAATTGTTCCCAAATTAGCCAAGTAACCTGAACTAAAAACCAGTGCGGCTTCGGTTTGTTTGAAATCGGCGATCGCGTTTTCTAAGGCTTGATGAAGAGGACGATGCCCACTCAAAAGACGAGAACCTGTGCTACCTGTTCCCCAATCTTGAATGGCTTGAATAGCAGCTTTTTGCAGACGAGGATCAAATGCTAAGCCGAGATAATCGTTACTGGCAAAGTTAATTAGGGATTGTCCATCAATTTCAATTATGGGGCCTGGCGGACTGGTGATGGGCTTGACTGAGCGATACCAATTTGCTTGGTTAATGGTTGACAGGGCATTGTCTATCCAATTGTAAGGATCTGTCATAAAGTTTTAAACTTCCAACACGCGATCGCGCAGCGGCACTTCGTGATCGCTTTTTATAAATGAAGTATTTAAGAACTAAACATATTTTATCTTTTCTTGTAATAAGTTTAGATAAAACGCGGTAACAATCAAATAAATCATCAATTAAGGTAACTTAAATTACATCAATAATGACTTCCAGATTTGCGGTAATGAACGGCTGTAACTCCTTCTCTTAAAACTTTTCCTTGAGTTGTTGTCGCATAAAATAACCAATGATCGCCACATTCCATCCGATTTGTAACCCGACATTCTAAATAAGCTAGAGCCTCTTCTAAAATTGGTGAACCGTTATTGGCAATGCTAATTTTAACTCCCTGAAAACGATCTTCACCTGGGCTAAAAGGCTTCAGGAAATGTTTCATTAAACCCAAATAATTTCCTTCGGGCAAAATATTTAAAACAAATTCGGCATTAATAGAAAGTAAAGATTCGATCGCCCGTTCTTTAGCGACGGCAATAGTTAATCCTGGTGGCGTAAAAGTTGCTTGAGAAACCCAGGAAGCCAACATTGCCCCTGTCAATTCTCCCTGTTGAAGCGTGACAATACAATTTGAACCAACAATACGGCCCAAAGCTTGTTCAGTACGAGCCGATTGAGATTCACTCACAGAAGTTTTGGGTTGACGAGCTTTTTTCGCTTTTTTTAATGCCTGGGCAAAATCTGTTCCCGCTTCTTCGCAGGTTTTAAGAATCTGATCGGTTGGTTTGAATTTTACCCGAATTGCTTCAAAGCCAAAGCGAAAGCCTGCATCTCGAAATTTAGTTTCTAATAGATCGATCGCTTCTCCACTCCAGCCAAAGGAACCAAAAACTCCAGCTAATTGACTTTTCTCTGCATTGGCTAAGGTAATTCCTAAAGCGGTTTGAATTGGAGTTGGTGCGTGACCACCGAGAGTAGGTGAGCCAAAAATAAATCCCGCAGATTGGGCGATCGCCGTTTTAATTTCATCAGGTTCAGCAATTTCTGCATTGATGGATTCAACTCCAACCCCTGTTTTAGTAATTCCGCGCGCGATCGCCTGAGCTAGAGTTGCCGTATTTCCGTAGGCTGAAGCATAAATCATGGCCACACTCAGATCTTGGGTTTGTTGGACGCTTAACCATTGTTGATATTTGCTCGTTAATTCCGTTAAACCATAACGTACTAGCGGCCCATGACCAGGAGCATAGAAAATCGCGGATTTACTGCTCAATTTTTCTAGAGCTATTGCCACCTGTTTAGCCGAAGGAGCCAGCAAACAATCAAAATAGTAGCGTCGATCTTCGTTATAAACCGTCCAACCTTCATCCAAAACTTGATCACCGCAAACATGGGCCCCAAATAATTTATCGGTAAAAAGAATCTGAGTTACAGGGTCATAAGTACAAAGTTGATCAGGAAAACGAGGATTGGGAGTAGGAATAAATTCGAGGTGATGTCCTTTCCCTAAATCTAGACTGTCACCGCTTTTAATCACTTTTAGCTCAAAGACTTGATCTGCCAAAATTTTTTCCAATGATTGGGCGGCAGGATTAGAACAAACTAGAGTAATCTGAGGCGCGATCGCCAATAAAGCTTTAATAGTTTCACCGCGATTAAGATTCACATGGCCCAAAATTAGATAATCTAGGCTTTTAGGGTCAAGACGTTGCCTTAAACTTTGCAAAAAAATATCGGTAAAAGATTCGCCTGGCGGATCAAACAGAGCAATTTTTTCTCCTTGAATCAAATAACTATTGGCCGTCGTTCCCCGTTGCAATCCATATTCAATTTCAAACTTGAGTCGCTCCCACGTCCGCGATCGCAAAACCCAGGAATCTAAGGCAATCGGAAATACTTGAACATCTTTAGCTTTCATAAATTTAATGGTTTTATAGGTGAATTTTAAGGATTAACAGCCGTAAAACTACTTATTTTGACTAAAAATACTTGAATAATAAATTATTTTTATATTTTACTCAAATTCTAATCATTTGTAAACTCAAATAAAAATGCTGAATATTTAAGAATCAGTGATTAAACAAATTGGAATAGATGAATTTACGCCATCAGCGGGAAACCATCATCTCAAAGGAAAATTAGAGGGTTTTCAGTGTTGAGATTGAGCAAATCGTTTTAAGTACCTCGACGAAATTATTTACACAAAGCGATCCTTGTACAGCGAGGCTTCTGAGCTTGTCTAATGGGTAATTTATTTTAGATGACCACTTACTTGATATTTAAGACTCATGATGAACTTACCCCATTGAACATCATCTTTACTCCCAATACTAATCCCTTCTCATGGCTAAATAAGGACACCACATTCACAAAGTTTTGCTCGGCTTGAGCATAATTATTCACTGTGTTTCTTAAGGCTTTTCTATCCCCACTGACTCCTTCTCCTTTTAGGATTATTATATTTTCTTTAAGCCAAGCATAATGATAACCATTTCGATTGGGGTTGTTTAGGGTTAATTGGTTTAGCTGGTTTAGGTAACAAAAACCGTCATGAAAACGTCGATACCTACAGAGATCCTAATGTTCGTTAACAAAGGATTTTTGATGGTTGAAAATAATAATAGAAGCCTTCTCTTGTAAAGATTTACGAGAAAAAGTGATGGCCGCACTTAGAAGCAAAAAAACTAACTAAATATTAAGATTAACTTGCACTAAAAATCCTACAACCATTCAATTTCGGCGTTGCTGATTAAGAATATGAAGCTTCTTTTATGAGATTTTTTAAACCTAGACTCACACTGACCATTTGAAGATGTGCAAAATTGGTATTCATCTCTCGATTCGGCGACGCCTCAATTTCTTGACTTTTTAATTATTCCTACTGACTTATCTATTTTTCGTGGATGACGATCGCGTCCCCAATCCGTTATCTTAAATAAGGTTAACAATTAGTCAAAATAGGTTTAAACAGGCAATGGGTGCAATTCAGGCGATCCGAGGAACCCGCGATATTTTACCCAGTGAAATTGGTTATTGGCAACAGATCGAAACGGTTGCGAGTAAAATTCTCAATCGTGCCTTATATCAGGAAATTCGGACTCCTATTTTTGAAGAAACCGCGCTGTTTAAACGGGGAATTGGGGAAGCCACTGATGTTGTGGGCAAAGAAATGTACACTTTTGAGGATCGGGGAAATCGGTCTCTAACTTTGCGACCTGAAGGAACGGCTGGAGTTGTGAGATCGCTGATTGAACATAATCTTTATGCGGCGGGAGGAGTGCAACGGCTTTGGTATAAGGGGCCAATGTTTCGTTATGAACGTCCCCAGGCAGGTCGTCAACGTCAATTTCATCAAATAGGGGTAGAAGTTCTCGGTAGTGCCGATCCCCGTGCTGATGTTGAAACGATCGCGATCGCAACGGATATTTTAAAAGAATTAGGTTTAAAAAATTTACATTTAGGTCTAAATTCGGTAGGAAATGGAGAAGATCGTCAAAATTACCGAGAAGCTCTGATCAATTATTTAACCCCATATCAAGCCGAATTAGACCCCGATTCCCAAGAACGCCTCACTCGCAATCCTCTCCGCATTCTTGATAGCAAAGATAAACGCACCCAAGAAATTACCCTCAACGCGCCCAGCATTTTGGACTATTTGGGTACAGAATCTCGCCGACATTTTGATCTCGTTCAACAGTTATTAACAGATTTACAGATTAAATATCAACTCAATCCCCGCTTGGTTCGAGGCTTGGATTACTACACTCATACGGCTTTTGAGATTCAGTCTGAGGATTTGGGCGCACAGGCAACGGTTTGTGGTGGCGGTCGGTACGATGGGTTAACTACTCAACTAGGCGGCCCTGATACGCCAGCAGTCGGTTGGGCGATTGGTATGGAAAGATTGATTTTGTTGTTGCAAAAATTGCATCCTGTCCCCAATTTATCACCAGACTTTTACTTTGTTTCTAAAGGAGAAAAAGCAGAAGCACAAAGTTTAATTTTGGCGCAAAAACTCCGTCAAGCAGGTTTTATTGTAGAACTGGATCTGAGTGGAAGTGCCTTTGGGAAACAATTTAAACGAGCAGATCGGAGTTGCGCGATCGCCTGTTTGGTTTTAGGAGAAACAGAAGCAGAAAAAGGAGAAATACAGTTGAAATGGATGGATAACAAAGAACAAGTGACAATTTCTCAAGATGAATTATTTTCTCAATTAGGGGAACTTAGAGAGCAAATTAATCGACATAAGATTTCATAAGTAAAGCAAGTTTTATTGCCAATTACTTTAATCATTTAACAGTATCTTTTGTCTAAGAAATGAGTATTTAAAAGTACTTATTTTTATTCTTATTGCAACTCCTCCCCATCTTATCTTTTAAAAATATTATGAATACTTGGGATTTTTCAATTCAAAAAGAAGATGAACAAAATTGGTCTTTTCTGGGTTCCTTAGATCAATTTAAAGCAGGTAAATATTATCTTATTGCTCACACCTCTAGAGTGCATCAAAACATAGATATTTGTATTGCTTATTATCCTGAATCTGATCCAACAACTAGACAAAATCAACAGTATTCTCGACGAACAAATGGCGAAGGTTTATTATCTATTTTTTCTTCAATGCAATTATATTCAGGTATTTGGAAAATTTCTTGTTATCCTGATATTATGGAACAGTTATGTGGTGAAAATTGGAAGCAAAAAATTACTTTAAAAGTTTGTTTAAATTCAGAAATTAAACAACAAGAATCTTTGGATATTTTAACAGAAAGTATTTTACTAAAATCACATTCTTTTGAAGAAGAAAATCAAATTAAAAAACTAGAACAAAACTTAATAGAAATTGAGTTAAACCCAGAAAATCAGCAAGCTGATCTAGTTAATTTAGTGAAAACAAGATCAGAAAAAGTCGATTTAGATGTTTTTTTAGATGGGTTTATAAATCATTCTGAAGAAAATCAAAAACAAGACATATTAGAAAAAAGAATATCATTTAATTCAGAAGAAGATTGTCTTATTACAACAAAGTTTCGACAGACAAATCATGTCATTCAATTGTATGATTTAGATTGTAATTCTTCTATTATTTTTGACATTGAAATGCTAGAACCTGAAAAGCCATTTTCCAAAAGTTTGGATCTACCTAATCCCACAAGAATGAATAAGTATTTGTACAAAAAATATCTAGGGCATCCTCAAATTTTACCGCCAAAATTATCTTCCCATCGTTTAGCAAATAAGCCGAATAAATCGATTCAATTAGCCAAATTTGAACCTTATTCTATTAAATTATAATTTAGAAAATATACTTGAGAAAAATTTTTATTTATGTCTTACTATATTATTTACGATGGGAATTGTAATCTTTGTGTTACTTTTACCCAACTCCTAGAAACCTTTGATCAAGGACAACGCTTTCAATATATTCCGATGCAAGATCAAGCCAGTTTAAAAGTTTTTGAAATTACCGCAGAAGATTGTGAAATGGGAATGATTTTGATCAAAGAAAGCGATCGCTCTCAAAGATGGCAAGGAAGTAATGCGGCGGAAGAAATTGCCCGTCTTTTGCCTTTTGGTGATCTTTTTATTCAAACGTATCGAGCATTGCCTGGTGTGAAATGGTTTGGTGACAAAAGCTATGAAAAAATTCGCGATCACCGTTATGATTGGTTTGGCAAAAGGAAAGTGACCTATCAGTCTGCCTACCCCTTTGGCTGTTCTCTTATCAGTAAAGCAGAATGAATAATCCAACTGTTAAATTAGAAGACATGATCGGCACAGTGCGTTCCGTTGCTTGGGGCGCGATGAAAATTCTGCGTTCCTACTATCGCGGTGAAGCTAATAGTGGAAATTTGGAGATAAATGAAGCTAAAAAAGATGGCCCCGTCACGGCGGCGGATATTGCGGCTAATCAATATATTTTGGAAAAATTACAGGAGGCTTTTGGGACAGAAATTTATGGTTATCTGAGTGAAGAAACCCATCAAGGAAACGAACCTTTGCCCCAAGATTGGGTTTGGATTATTGATCCTTTGGATGGAACTAGAGATTTTATTGACAAAACGGGAGAATATGCCCTTCATATCGCCTTAGCTTACCAGCAATCCCCTGTTCTCTCGTTAGTCGGCATTCCTGAATCCCAAAAGCTTTATTTTGCAGTCAAAGGACAGGGAACTTTTGTTGAGACAATGGACGGTAAGCTAGAACCCATAAAAGTCTCGTCCCAAGTTAATGCTGATCAATTAACCTTGGTGGTAAGTCGTACCCATCGAGATCAACGCTTTCAGACTTTAATTGACCGTTTATCCTTTTCTGCGCGGCATTATGTGGGAAGTGTTGGCTGTAAAATTGTTGCAGTTTTAGAAAAAAGGGCCGATATTTATATTTCTTTATCTGGAAAATCGGCAGCGAAAGATTGGGATTTTGCGGCTCCTGAGCTAATTTTGACGGAAGCGGGCGGAGAATTTACTTATTTTAATGGCGATCGCGTTTTGTATAATCGAGGAGATGTGAGTCAATGGGGCGGAATTTTTGCCAGCAATGGGTCTTTTCATCAGCAACTTTGTCAACAATCGCTAGAAATTTTGGCAGATATTGATCAGCCTTAAGAAATTTCTAAAATATAACTTATTAATAATACGAACGAATAAGCTAAGCTAAATCTGGAATTTAAAATTTAACGCTTCTGGCTTTTAGGCAAGTTTTCAGCAAAATTCAAAGGGTAAAGAGTACGATAAAAATGATCATGGTGCAGTCTGGTAACACAATTAATCCGTTTTCTGTTTCCTCAGATAGCCTTAAGCCGCTAGATCCTTGCATCTTAGCCGCGATCGATATTGGGACAAATTCAGTTCATATGGTCATTGTTCGCATTGATCCCGTTTTGACTGCTTTTACGATTATCGCTAGAGAAAGAGATACTGTTCGCTTGGGAGAAAGAGATCCAAAAACAGGAAACCTCACTCAATCTTCAATGGAACGGGCGATCGCGGCCTTAAAACGCTGCAAAGACTTGGCATTAAGCATTAACGTTGATCAGATTATTGCAGTTGCGACCAGTGCCACCAGAGAAGCCAACAATGGAGATGAATTTTTAGCCCGAATTGAATCTGAAGTAGGCTTAAACGTTGATCTTATTTCTGGCCAAGAAGAAGCTCGACGCATCTATTTAGGCGTATTATCAGGCATGGATTTCCAAAATCAACCTCATATTATTATTGATATTGGTGGCGGATCAACCGAAATTATTCTGGCCGACAGTCAGGAACCGCGTTTTCTCAGCAGCACTAAAATTGGCGCAGTTCGTCTTACCCGTGATTTTATTAGCTCTGACCCCATTAGTCCCACAGAATACGTTGCTTTACGAGCCTATGCTAAGGGAATGTTGGAGCGACCCATAGATGAATTACGTCATTATTTAAAACAAGGAGAAAACGTCAAACTAGTTGGCACATCAGGGACAGTCGAAACTTTAGCGATTCTTAATGCCCTCAGTCAACAACGAGAAATTCCCAATCCCCTGCACGGCTATCAACTAACTCGCAAAGAAATTCGGGAATGGGTTAAACGATTTACTCTTTTAAGTTATGAACAACGTTTTGCCTTGCCTGGTATGTCCGATAAACGGGCTGAAATTATTTTGGCGGGAGCGGTCATTCTTTTAGAAGCAATGAATATGCTGAATTTGGAGGCCATAACTATTTGTGAGCGGGCGTTAAGAGAAGGAATGATTGTTGATTGGATGTTAACCCATGGTTTGATTGAAAATCGACTTCGTTTTCAGGGAGAAATTCGTTCTCGTAGTGTTCTTAAAATTGCCCATAAATATCAAGTGGACTTGGCTTATAGTGAACGAGTTGCTCGATTTTCTTTGGCTCTTTTTGATCAACTTCAAGGAGTCTTACATCATTGGGGAAAAATAGAACGAGAATGGTTTTGGTCGGCAGCAATTTTGCATAATTGTGGGGTTTATATTAGTCATTCATCTCACCATAAACATTCCTATTATTTAATTCGTAATGCAGAGTTATTAGGCTTTACTGAAATTGAACTAGAATTAATTGCTAATATTGCTCGTTATCACCGACGCAGTAAACCGAAAAAAAGACATGAATGTTATATAAAATTATCAGAAATAAATCGTCTTGTTATTCGACAACTGAGTGCAATTTTAAGATTATCAGTAGCCTTAGATCGTCGTCAAATTGGAGCGATTCAAGATTTTGATTGTAAGTATGACCCAGAATACAGAAAACTTCATTTGCATTTAATTCCCTCCCATAGTGATGATGATTGTGCCTTAGAATTATGGAATTTAGATTATAAAAAAGAAATTTTTGAAGAAGAATTTAGTGTAAAAGTCATTTCAACTTTAGCGATTCTTGTTCCTTCAAGTTAGTTCTCTTGATTTTGATTTTTTTGTAAAAATTGTTTCTTGACATACAATGTATTATGACATTTTCAATTTAATTATTAGGTCAATACCGTGACGGCAAATGATTCCTTCTCCGCGATCGCAGAAATAGATGACGTTGTATCCTTCCCCAAAAGAGGAAATACTGCACGAATTTATTTGCGGATTTTGCTGCGTAAAGCTTGGCTGATTGCTGGTATTACCATTTTAACGACGATGGGGGCGACTGTTTTTGCTTTTTTAAAACCTTCGACTTATGAAGGTAACTTTTATTTATTAGTAGAACCAATTACAGCAGCAGGTAAATTAAGCAACCCTTCGACTTTAACTCGAACTGAAGGCATTCCCGATGCGGCTTTAACTGCTTTAGATTATCCAACTAATTTGATCTTTTTAAAAAGCCCTGGCATGACTTATCGAATTGCCCAGGACGTTAACAAAAAACACCCTAGACGAACAGTTGCGGCTATTTGGCAAGATTTACGGGAGAATTTCGTGGTTGAGTGGGTAAATTCACCAGTTACAGGCGCAACAAAAATCTTTACGGTGAGTTATCAAGGCAAAGATCCCAAAGAGGTTCAAGCTGTTTTGGATGTAGCGTCCCAAACTTTTGTTAAATATAGCTCTGAAGATCGAGAAACGAGTATTAAAGCTGGAGTAAAATTTATTGAAAAACAATTACCTAATTTACAAAATAATTTAAATACTTTAAAGGACAAACAAAAAAGAATTCGTCAGCAATATGAATTAGTTGATCCAACAGCAAAAAGTAGCTCATTGTTAGAACAAATAGATGAGATTGCTAGACAGAAAGTTACTTTAGAACAACAACTTATCTCTCAAAAAACGCTACATCAAACGCTTCAAGGACAACTAGGAATTTCTGCAAAAGAGGCTTTGGTAATTGCGTCATTAAATCAAGATCCAGAAAGATTATCTCTTCAGAAAGAACTTCTTGATCTTCAGACTCAACTAACTACCGCTCAATCAGTTTTTACTTCTGAAAGTTCTAAAGTGGAAGCTTTAAAAGAAAGATATAAAACCGTCCAAAATTTATTGACAATCAGAACAAAAGCATTATTAAAACAATTTCCTGGGGCGATTTCTAGTAACTCTTCTTTACTATTAAGTTTTCAAGATCCTATTCGTCTTAATCTTATTCAGCAATTTGTTGAAACAGCGAATAGAGTTAAATCCCTAGAGTCACAAATGCCTTCTATTGTTGTTGAGCAAGAACAATTAAATAATGCTATTAAAAAACTCCCGACAGTGATGAGTCAATATAATACACTTGAACGAGATATTAAATTGACGGAAGAAGTACTTGATAAATTGTTGATTCAGCGAGAAACTTTAAAAGTAGAATCGGCTCAAGAACTTCCTTGGCAATTGATTTCTAAACCTCAAATTCCTTTAGATGAAAATGGTCAGCCATTAGGAGAACCACCAAATCGTACTAAGTCACTGGCGGCTGGTTTCGGGGGCGGATTATTATTTAGTATTTTATTAGCATTACTGTGGGAAAAGAAGCAAGATAAATTCTTTTCTACTGATGATATTGAGGATATTTTAGGTTTACCTCTAATTGGAAAAGTTCCAAAGTATATTGCTTCAGATTTTTCTAAACTGGCTCTTTTACCTTCAAAAAACTTAAAAGAAATAGAAGGTTTAGAAGAGTTAGAAGAATTAAAAGGTTTAGAAAAGTTAATGCATTTAAAAAAGAATAAAAGTGGTCAAGAGTTTTTGAAAAATAACATCCCGATTCAAGAGAATTGGTTGCCATTTGTGGATACTTTTAATAGTATTTATACTGAACTTTTATTCTATTATCGGAATCCACCGCTAAGGGCTTTGGCAATTTCTTCTGTTCAACCAGGAGATGGACAATCGGCGATCGCACTTAACTTAGCAATTACGGCCGCTGAACAAGGTAAACGAGTTCTTTTAGTTGATACTAATGGTCATAAATCGAATATTTCTAATTGGTTAAACTTAAAAAGTCAGAAAGGACTTAATTATTTTTTAACTCATAGTGTTGACGTAGAACTTGACTTAGAATCTATTATTCAAGAAGATCCAAATCATCAAAATCTTTATGTAATTACAAGTGGCGCAGAAGATATTATTGCTCCCAAACATTTATGGTCTCCGAAGATGGAATATTTAATGTCAGAATTTCAAGAAAAATTTGATTTAGTAATTTATGATCTTCCACATTTTTATGAAACAACCGATGTCTATTTTATGAGTGCTTGCACTGATGGAATGTTGTTAGTTGTGGGAGTCAATAAAACCAGTCAATCTTTAGCTAAAGAAGCCATGAAAAAAGCTAATGATTTACGTTTACCCGTTTTAGGTGTGATTGCTAATTTTGTTTAATAATATCGGCAATAATAATCAAGAAATGAAGACTTAACTGTCAAACTTAATCAAAATCTTGCTCATTTTGGCTATTTATATTTTATAGTTTTGATATACTAGATTTTTTGAGGAGATTTTAATAATGTTAGCCAAAACTTTTTTGAAAATTAGCGCGATCGCAGGCATAAGTTTAATCGCAACCGCAAGTATCAGCCATTCCCAAACCAAGGAATTGACGGGAACACTCAAAAAAATCAAGGATTCAGGCGTAATTGTCTTAGGAGTCAGGGAATCTTCCATTCCTTTTTCTTTTCTGGATGATAATCAAAAACCCATTGGCTATTCCATTGACTTGTGCATGAAAGTCGTTGATTCCGTCAAAAAACAACTCAAAATGTCCAAACTTGAGGTTAAAACCAATCCTGTCAACTCGCAAAACCGTATTCCTCTGATGACCAACGGAACCATCGATCTAGAATGTGGCTCCACAACCAATAGCATGGAACGCCAAAAACAAGTGGCTTTTAGTGTGGCTCCTTTTGTCACTTCTGTCCGCATGGCAGTGAAGGCAAATTCAAACATTAAAAATCTTTCTGATCTCGATGGCAAAGCTGTTGTCACGACGACGGGAACGACTTCTGACCGCCATATTAAACAGAACGAAAAAGGTCAACAAATTAATGTCAAAAATCTCTATGGCAAAGATCATGCTGAATCGTTTTTGATGTTGGAATCAGGACGAGCTAGTGCTTTTGTGTTGGATGATGTTTTGCTCGCAGGTTTAATTGCTCAATCGAAAAATCCTAAAAATTTCGCGATCGTCGGGCCTGCTTTATCCGTTGAACCCTATGGCTTGATGTTTCGGAAAGATGATCCCCAATTTAAAGCAGTTGTTGATAACAGTTTAAAAAATTTAATGAAAACGGGAGAAATTAACAAAATTTATAGCAAATGGTTCACCAAACCCATCCCTCCTAAACAAGTTAATCTCAATTTACCAATGAGTCCCAAATTACAAGAAGCATTAAAAAATCCAACAGATAAAGGTGTTTAATTTTAAATAAAATGTTTTTTAGCTCAGTTTACACAGAGATTATGAAATCGTCTTAAAAAAGTGTCAATCGAAAACTTGAGGATAATATAAATCCCTAAATATACTTTGATTGAAACTGTGTAAACTGTTGCTTTTTTAAAGATAAATTTTATGAATAGTTACAATTGGAACTGGCTTGTTTTTTTTGATGAAGTGGCAACGGGCGGCGAAAAGTATTATCAATGGATTTTGTCGGGGTTGGGTTGGACTGTAGCAACTTCTCTTTCTGCTTGGATTATTGCGCTCATTCTCGGTATTGCGATCGGTGTGATGCGAACATTACCCATAAAAAGCTGGGTTTTACTAGGGGATAGTTATGTAGAGTTATTTCGTAATATTCCTCTGATTGTGCAAATGTTCCTCTGGTTTTTTGTGCTACCTGAACTTCTGCCACAAAATATTGGTGATTGGGTTAAACAAGATCTACCCTTTCCCGAATTTTCAACGGCAGTTATTAGTCTTGCTTTTTTTACTTCAGCACGCATTGCCGAACAAGTTAAAGCAGGTATTTTATCTCTTCCTCTTGGACAAAAAGGGGCAGGTTTGGCAATTGGTTTTACCTTACCTCAAGTCTATCGCTATGTTCTATTGCCTGTTGCTTTTCGCATTATGATTCCGCCTTTGACGAGTGAGTTGATGAATATTTTTAAAAATTCTTCTGTGGCTCTCACTATTGGAATGTTGGAACTCACCGCAGTGGCTAAACAAATGAATGAATATACCTTTCAAGGGTTTGAAGTTTTTACAGTGGTGACAGTTATTTATGTTATTGTTGCCTTGACTGCTAATCGTTTAATGGCTTTAATTCAAGCTAAAACACGCATTCCAGGTTATCTACAAGGTCGTTAATATGGGTGATTTTGATTTTGAGGTAATCACGCGATCGCTACCGTACTTGTGGCAAGGAATGCAATATACCCTCACTTTGACATTAACTGCAATGACAGGGGGCATAATTTTTGGATCTCTCTTGGCAATGGCCCGAATTTCGAGTATTAAGACCTTAACATTTGCCGCCACTGTTTACGTAAATTTGATGCGTTCCGTTCCCTTAGTATTAGTAATCTTTTGGTTTTATTTTTTGGTTCCCCTACTCGGTCAATGGTTAATTAAATCGACTGAACCCATCAGCGTCGGCCCCGATCAAACCGCATTAATTAGTTTTACTTTATTTGAAATTGCCTATTATTGCGAAATTATTCGGGCAGGTATTCAATCTCTTCCTTCAGGACAAGTTTCAGCCGCCAAAGCGATCGGTTTTACCTATTCCCAGCAAATGTTATACGTGATTTTACCCCAAGCTTTTCGCAATATGTTACCTGTTTTATTCACCCAAACTATTATTTTATTTCAAGATACCTCCTTGGTTTATGTGATTTCAGGAACAGACTTTCTGGGAGCCGCATCTAAAATTGCTCAACGGGATAGTCGTTTAATTGAAATGTATAGTTTTGTAGCAATTGTTTATTTTTTAATTAGTTTTGTATTGTCACAATTAGTTAAACGGATGCAATTAAAATTCAGCCATTAAACACTAACCTAACTACTTTAGATTTTGAAGATATTGCCTTAAATAATCAACCCAAATACTAGGCTGATATTTTTGTTTAGCGATTTTTGGGAGTAAGGAATTTACTGCGATCGGCGATCGCGAAAAGTAAGAAATATGCGGCTTGAGGAAATTTTATAGCTAAAATCCTTGGCTTTATACAGCAATTAAAAACAAGCTTTCATACCACAGAAATAAGACACTGTAAGGCAGTCATTCAGTTTAAACTTGTCAGATAATCTAGAAACACAGATGAGAATTTAACTTCGGTAACAACCAGAAATAGAGGATTACAGCAATTTGCAAATAATCATGCGATAGATGTAAATCATCAAAACCTTGCCTAGACTGATTTTTGTAATCTATTTTTGGGGTGGGTTCGATCGAAATCTGCTGTAAATCTTGATATCTTTTGACAACAGGGGTTTGAGCAAAGAATTTTCATGATGAGAATCGCTGAAAAAAGACAGCAATTCTCATTATGAGAATGATTCTCATGAATCTATCGCTTTGCAATACCTGAAACCCCTATTCTATCGTTGACCTTCTTAACTGTATTGGTAAATTCGATAACTTTTTATAGTACAAATGTTCTAAAATGAGAATTGCTGGAAAAAAGATCATTTCATAGACAAAAATTCCAGAGTGTGGTACATTTATCAGGCTGATTATTTATTAGTTTATGATGAATATTTACGAAAAATTTTATGTACCTTAGTAATCTTTATTAATGTGACAAAAATAAAAAAAGTTTTTCTCTAGGAGCAATCAGAAAAATGCCGATTGAAACAATCGAAGATCACACTTTACACACTCGATTCTTGACGAATGAATCACTTGTAATTGATTTAGGCGCAAATTGTGGTTCTTTTGCAAAAGAAATGATAGAACGCTTTCGTTGTCGATGTATAGCCGTTGAGCCATCACCAAAAATGTTTCAACAAATTGAAACTCATCCTCTTTTACAAAAGTATAATTTTGCCATCTCTAGCACTAGCGGGTTAATGGACTTCCATCTCAGTGACATACCTGTTTCTTAATCTTTAGCTTATAAGCCTGAAGGTCTTTCGGAAACCATAACTGTTAGCTGTAAACGGCTCGATGAATTTATCTTGGAACTGGGATTATCTACTATTGATGTCCTCAAGATGGATATTGAGGGAGTTGAATTGGAGGTTCTTCAATCGTGTCCAGACGACTTATTGAAATCGATCGGTCAGATTACTGTAGAGTTTCATGACCATGTTGGAGCTGTTTCTAAAGAAGATATAGAACTTTTAATTAAACGTTTTAAATCATTAGGTTTTTTACATTTTAGTCGCTACCTTGGATGCCATTATGATACTCTTTTTATTAATCAGGAACTCTGTCCAGTCTCTACGGCTGAGTATTTGTGGTTTCGCCATATTCTGAGGAACTGGGAAGGTATAAAACGTCGAATTCATCGATGGAAGGAAACAAGCGTAAAAGGATAAAACTTTTTTACACTACTCAAGGTCATAACTTATGGATTTCGACTCTTCTCTGTTCAAATTTTTCAATAGCTGCTACGTTATTAATCTTCCAGAGAGATCAGATCGTCGTCAAGAAATGAATCAAGAGTTAAAAAAAATTGACATTTCAGATCTGCCAAAATATGTGAAGTTTTTTTCCGCAATTAAACCTCATGAAAAGGATGATTTTCCTAGTATTGGTGCAAAAGGCTGTTTCTTAAGTCATTTAGAGATATTAAGAGAGGCTAGAGACCAAAGTTTGAATAATGTATTAATTTTAGAAGATGATTTATCATTTACTTCCTTGTTTATTACAAATCAAAATGCGATAATAAATGAATTAGAAGGTTTAGATTGGGATATTATCTATCTTGGACACCGCGTAGATTTTTCCTCCAATGGACAAGGTTTTTTTGAAAAATACCATGATCCTCTAATGACGACACATTTTCTCGCGATTAATAAACAAACGATCGCTCAACTTGTTGATTTCTTTGAAGAAATTTTAAAGCGTCCTGGTGGACATCCTGATGGAGGCCCCATGCATGTTGATGGAGCATACTCAACATTCCGTCAACAGAATTCTAGTATTATTACTTTAATTGCCAATCCAAGCTTAGGGTTTCAGAGAGCCTCACCTAGTAATATTGCTGATGACAAATGGTTTGATCAAATTCCAGTAGTATCTCAGTTATCAAGTGTTGCTCGCAAAGTAAAGAACTGGTATCGACAAACTAATTAATTCAACTGGCTTCGTGTTTATTCCAAAGTATTAACACGCTTAAAAATAAAATTCCCATGACTCCTGCCAAGGGATTGCGATCAATGCCTGTAATCCAAGTTGGAACTGTATCAGAATATTTGACTAATTCCCCCACATTTAAAATGTAATATCCCCAAACTAATCCGCCATGTAAACCCATACAAATTCCTAATTTTTGTTGATGCGATCGCTTTGCTAAAACTAGGGCAATTCCTAATAAAACGAGAGCAGGAAATTGGGGAAAAGTTCTTATTATTTCTCCGAATGGTTTCAAAAAATGCAAGGTTGCAAAAATAAGTGCATTAAACCAAAGAGATTTATTGAGAGAATAATCTTTTTCTAATTCTGTCAGTAACCAACCCCGAAAAAATAATTCTTCGGCAAAAGCAACGCCTAACCCTGTTAAACTTCCTTCTAAAATAATCTTCAGTAAAAAGACTTTTGAAGGTTGAATTTGTACCCAACCAAAGAGCGATTCTGTGAAAAATAAAGCAAAAGTAAATAATAGGCCAATCGCAATTCCTTTTAACCAGTCAATGCCATTTTGTCTTGTCCAAACTAAACCGTAAAACTCAAATCCTTTGCTGATTTTATAAACGCGATCGCTCCAAAATTTTAATAAAAATAAGAAAATTCCAAATAAAACTACCATTGTGATAATAGAAGTAAGATTTGGGTCGTAGTTGAAAATTAAATATAAAGGTAAGGCGATCGGTAACCAACAAATTAATAAAATAGCAATAAAAATTCCCAGCCGCAGAGGTGCCGAGTAAGTCCCAATTTTAGGCCAATTAATCTTCAATTTTTACTGCCTTTTTAGAATTATTCATCGGGTTCAATGGTACTGATTAAACCCAAATTATTTAACGTTTCAGAATAAAATTCTGCGTGTTCTTGGACACAGGTAATCACCAGAGCTAATCCATTGGTATGGGCTTCCATCATAATATCGACAGCCTGGGGTTGGGTTATGCCTGCGACGGTTTGTATCAGAGATTGAACCACATACTCCATGGAGTTATGGTCATCATTATGGAGTAGAACTTTATAACGGGGAGCGGGCTTGCGAATCGTCACGTTTTCAGGTGATCGCCGTTCTAAAACATCGGTGGACATAATATTTCGACTTGTGTCAATAATTGATAGTTAGTTTTAAAGATATGGATTTGTCAAATATCCTTTTTAATGATACTCAAACTGGCCGAATTTTGTTACAAATCTTTAGTGATTTTTGACACAGGGTTGACATCTTTGAGTTAACTTGAGAGATCGTTAACCTAAATCGCGATTACATATTATTTAGCAATGACTAACCCTGCTCCCCACGAAAAAGCCAGAGGATTGAAGCCCAGTAGTCCCCGCCCTGCCAAAGAACTCTGTAGCGAGTGTGGACTCTGTGACACCTATTATATCCATTACGTCAAAGAAGCCTGTGCCTTTCTCAATCAACAGGTGGCTGAACTGGAAGAAGAGGCTCACGGTCGCAGTCGGGATTTAACGAAAGAAGATGATTGGTATTTTGGCGTACATCAAGAGATGATGATGGCTCGCAAACAAGAACCGATTGAAGGAGCGCAATGGACAGGAATTGTTAGTAGTTTAGCCTGTGAAATGTTGACTCAGGGATTAGTGGAAGGGGTGGTCTGTGTGCAAAATACGCCCGAAGACCGTTTTCAGCCCATGCCCGTGATTGCCCGCACGCCCGAAGAGGTTTTGGCGGCTAGGGTGAATAAACCCACATTATCGCCCAATTTGTCGGTTTTGGAGCAGGTTGCAAAATCAGGAATGAAACGCTTATTAGTAATCGGTGTGGGCTGTCAAATTCAGGCATTACGAGCCGTTGAGAAGGAATTAGGCTTAGAAAAGCTTTATGTGTTGGGTACGCCTTGTGTGGATAATGTGACGCGATCAGGATTACAGAAATTTCTAGATACCACCAGCCGATCGCCTGAAACAGTGGTTCATTACGAATTTATGCAGGATTTTCGGGTACATTTCAAGCATGAAGACGGCTCAGAAGAAACGGTTCCTTTTTTTGGTTTAAAAACAAATCAATTGAAAGATGTTTTCGCGCCTTCTTGTATGAGTTGTTTTGATTATGTAAATTCTCTTTCGGATTTAGTTGTCGGTTATATGGGCGCGACTTTCGGGTGGCAATGGATTGTGGTTCGCAATGATACGGGGCGCGAGATGTTAGATCTCATTAAAGACCAGTTAAATGTGCAACCTGTGATCTCAAAAGGAGATCGCAAACCCGCAGTTCAACAAAGTATTCAAGCCTACGATCAGGCGGTTACGCTTCCGATGTGGGTTGCCAAGCTATTAGGAATTGTAATTGATAAGTTTATTGGGCCGAAGGGTTTGGAATATGCCCGTTTTAGTATTGATTCCCATTTCACTCGGAATTATCTTTATGTGAAACGGAATTATCCTGAGAAGTTAGCGGCCCATGTGCCAGAGTTTGCAAAGAAAATTGTTAGTCAATATAAACTACCTAAAAAATAAAAATGTTTTAAATGAAAATTTTTGGGAGGAAGATTAAGTTTTCAATGGCGATCGCCCTTAGAATTTATTTAACATTAATATTGAGATAAACAAAATTTGATCAGGAGAAATCTATGTCAACTACCTATGATAAAGATTTAACAGTCTGGGCAAAAGATACGGCTCAACTTTTGCGGGAACGTTGTTGGGATGCTATTGATTGGGAGCATTTAATTGAGGAGGTTGAGGATTTGGGAAAAAGTGAACGCAGTGCGATCGCCGCTCAAATGGAACGGATCATGGTGCATCTTCTGAAGTGGCAATATCAACCCCAACGGCGATCGGATAGTTGGCTCGATTCTATGAATGATGGGCGATCGCAAATTCGTCGTAAGTGGGAAGATAGTCCTAGTTTACGAAGTTATCTCCTACAAGTTTTAGAAAAAGAATATACCAGAGCGCGTCGAGAAGCGGCCAGACAAACTCATTTAGAAATGAATCTTTTTCCTGAATTATGTCCCTATCTCATTGAACAGGTTATGGGAGATTGGTTGCCTGATAATTATCTTCCATAGTTATTTTCTAGACTTATCTTTGGCGATCGCAGTTTTAAAATTGATCACAACGCGAATAAAATTATTATTTGATCCTATAAAAATTTTAATTAATCTCAATATTACTCCTATTTTTAAGCTTCTTTTCTCTGAAAATTTTCTCTTAAAGTTCTTGGAACTTGGATTACCAAACTAATAACTCGGATCACCATAAAAAGAGTTAATGCTAACCATAATAAGTTAGGATTTTGCAATTTTAATGCGCCTATTCCTAAGGGTAAAAAACCAATAAATGTTGCTAACAAAGCCGTGTTTCTTAAAAGTTTTCCTTCAGCTAAACCTAAAAAATAACCATCTAACATAAAGGCAACTGATCCAAATCCTAAAATAGGAAATAACCAAGGAACATAAAATTTAAGATTCTCTAAAAGTTCATTGTGATTAGTTAATAAACCAAATAAATAATCGGGAAATAATATAAATGCGATCGCAATACTTAGTCCTATTATTAAACTAGTTTGGGTTGCTACTTTCAGAATTGCCCAAAGTTCGTCTTGAGCATCTTTTCCTTTTAAAATGCCGACTAAACTCTCAGTAGCATAGGCCAATCCATCAATTAAATAAACAGTTAAAGTAATCACTTGCAACATCAAAGCATTTTCAACTAAAAGAGAACTATCAATGGCTGAACTAAAATTAGTAAACAAAGAAAACGTTGTTAAAAAAGCTAAAGTCCGAATAAAAATATCTCGATTTAAAGTTAGTATTTCGATTAAAGCTGAGGGTTCAAATAATTTGTTTGCGATCGCCTGAAACTCTTGCCAATGAATCTCTTTAATTAATAAAATAATCCCCACAAACATTATGGAATATTGACTTATTGCAGTTGCTAAACCTGCGCCTCTACTTTCCCAACCTAGTTCAATAATTAAATAGTAGTCTAAAACAATATTTATGCCATTACCAATAATTGATAAAAGTAAAACTTTATTACTTTGAGCGCGTCCTAGAAACCAACCGATAATAACAAAATTTAATAATGTTGCTGGTAAGGCCCAAATACGAGCATCGTAATAAGCTTGGCCTGCGGCTTTGACTTGCGGTGTTGCACTAAGAAGCGCGAATCCAATAATTTGTAAAGGGTATTGTAAAAGAAGTAAAATTAACCCTAAAGTTAAGGCGAAAATACCATTTCTTAGCCCAACTAAAAGGGCCGCTTCTGGATCATTTCTACCGATCGCTTGAGCCGTTACCCCTGTCGTTGTCATTCGCAAAAAGCCTAAAGTTCGATAAAGATAGTTAAATAAAATAGTAGCTAAAGTAACGCCAGCAAGATAGCGAACATCAGTTAAATGTCCCAAAAAGGAAATATTAATAAATCCCGATAAGGGAACCATTAAATTAGAAATAATATTAATAATAGCAAGTCGAAAAAATCCTTGGCGGAGTTCTTTCCAGTCGGTTGTTTGGGACGAAATTGTTGTCATGAGAAGGGCAATATTTTCTGGACAATTTAAGTTAATTTATATACTAATTATTTGATTATAGCTAATTTTGAATTTAATGCTAATATAAAAGCTGGGAAAGTAAATAGTTATATTTGTTATTTGATTGCTTAAATTATAAACATTTGGCAATCTGTAAATTATATTTTGTTAAATATTTATTCTCAAATATGAAAATTTAGACAAATAAAAAAATGAGCGATCACGAGCTAAAAAAATGGAAGATTCTTGAGTCTAATTATGTAATTGATAATCAATGGTGTCGAGTTAAACAAGATAAAGTGCAATTGCCAAACGGTTTAATTGTGGATGATTATTTTGTCAATATTCGTCCTGAAATTGTTTTGATTTTCCCAATTACTATCAATCAAGAAGTGGTTTTGGTTCGTCAATATCGTCATGGTGTTGAGGAAATTTTAATTGAATTACCAGCAGGAACTTTTGACCCTCAACAAGAAAGTAGCATGGATGCAGCCCATCGTGAACTGGAAGAAGAAACGGGTTATCGGGCTTCTGAATTAATTTCTTTGGCGCAGATTTATGATAATCCTGTTAAAGATAAGACGCTAATTCATATTTTTATGGCTCCTGATGTGGTTCTTACAAGCCAACAAAATTTAGATATTACGGAAGAAATAGAAGTGATTTTAATTCCATTAACAGAGATTAAAGAAACTATTTTGTCGGGAAAAATTCAAGTTGCTGGTAGTATTTCTGCTTTGTTTATAGGCTTGGAAAAATTAACGCGATCGCCTTAAGAATTAGCCAATCATCCAAAAGTAAATTTAGCTATTTATTCGTATTTTATCCAAGCAAAAGGATTTTCCCGTGACGACGATCCCCGACTCTGATAAGATTTGACTGATAACAAAAACAAATTCCAGTCTAGGAAAAACTTAATTTGCAGTTGGAAGGACTAAATTATGGAAAATACGTTAGGTTTAGAAATTATTGAAGTGGTCGAACTAGCCGCGATCGCCTCTTCTAAATGGATGGGTAAAGGCGAAAAAGATATCGCTGACCAAGTCGCAGTTGATGCCATGCGCGAACGGATGAACAAAATCCACATGAGAGGTCGTATCGTCATTGGAGAAGGAGAACGAGATGAAGCTCCTATGCTCTATATTGGCGAAGAAGTGGGAATTTGCTCCAGACCTGATGCTGCCAACTATTGCAATGTTGATGAGTTGGTGGAAATTGATATCGCAGTTGATCCTTGTGAAGGCACAAACCTAGTTGCCTATGGACAAAATGGCTCAATGGCTGTGTTAGCAATCTCTGAAAAAGGCGGCTTGTTTGCGGCTCCCGATTTTTATATGAGAAAATTAGCGGCTCCTCCTGCTGCCAAAGGTCATGTTGATATCAATAAATCAGCCACCGAAAACCTGAAAATTCTCTCTGATTGTCTGAATCGCAGCGTTGAAGAATTAGTGGTGGTGGTCATGGATCGTCCCCGTCACAAAGAATTAATTCAAGAAATTCGGAATGCGGGTGCGCGAGTTCGTTTAATCAGTGATGGTGATGTTTCGGCAGCGATTTCCTGTGCATTCTCTGGAACTAATATTCATTGTTTGATGGGTATTGGTGCGGCTCCTGAAGGCGTAATTTCTGCTGCTGCTATGCGTTGTTTGGGCGGACATTTCCAGGGTCAATTAGTTTATGATCCCGCAGTTGTTCAAACTGGTTTGATTGGGGAAAGTCGTGAAGGCAATTTGAAACGTCTCCATGATATGGGGATTACTGACGGCGATCGCGTTTATGATGCTCATGAATTAGCCAGTGGCGAAACTGTTTTATTTGCGGCTTGTGGCATTACACCGGGAACTTTAATGGAAGGTGTTCGCTTCTTTCACGGTGGAGCGCGTACCCAAAGTTTAGTAATTTCTAGTCAATCTAAAACTGTTCGTTTTGTGGACACAATTCACTTATTTGAAGAACCTAAAGTTATTCACTTAAAATAAACTGATTTGTAGTTGTCTAAATTAATAATTAAAAATTAAAGGTGGGCTATCTGGCTCACTTTTTTCATTTAAATATTATTATTTTCATGAGGTTCTAAATAAACGATCGCTGCTTCTAGAGGAGAAGGAAAATTTCGGGCAAAATCCATAAACCATATTCCTTCACCTGAAAGCGGATCGAGATTTTTTAACCAATTATGAGCCTTTTTTTCTAACTCAGATTTTCGTTGTTGTTGAGGCTTTTGCTTAATAAATTGCTGTTGCTGTATTTGAATTTTTTCTGTGTTAATTTCAGCTACTTTTTTTTGCTCAAAATCTTGTTTAACTCTATTTAATAAGTCATCAATCTCGTTTGATTTAGTCAATTTACTCGATTTAACAGACAAATCAGGTGGTAAATTCTGGACGCGATCGCATGGAGAAGTTATTTTAGGATTATCGATCGCATCGAGAGCCGCTAAGAGTTTATCAATAGAGTCCATAATTGCAATTGAATTAATACAAAAATTAAGAAGTAAAAATTAGAGAGAATAAATGCCTTCGTAAATATCAGCTAAATTAATTTCTATTCCCAGGGAATCTAAACTAAAATTACTATTAATATTATCTAAAACTCGAAACTTCCATTCCTGCTCATCCGTTTTTTTATAAACCATAACTAAACAACGATCTTGGTCGATCAAAATATAATCTTTTAAAGAATTAATAGAGCGATAAAATTCAAATTTACGCCCTTGATCATAATCTCTAGTTCCTTCAGATAATACTTCAAAAATTACAACAGGATTAAGCACCGTTGTTTGACTATTTCCTTCATAAATTGTTTCTCCTGAAATAACCATGATATCGGGATAAGTAAAAACATTAAAATCTGGAATTCGTAACTTGACATTTTCGATATATGTTTGGATATTTTTACCTTTTGTAACCATTCTAATTGTTAGATAAATATTACCCGTAATTACATTATGCTTAGTGGTTCCGCCTGCTATTGGTAAAATTTCTCCATTAATAAATTCATTTCTAACTTCGGCGTTTTTCTCTAATTCTAAATATTCCGTTGGACTATAAACTTGTTCTTGAGTGAGCATAATTTCACCTTTAAATTATTAATAAAAAACTCAATTAATCTAATCAGCGATCGCATTCATTAAAACTTCAGCCAAAGACATTTCCGACATATCATCGAGGGTAATAGTGTCACAAATATCAAATTTTGCTCCCACTTCTTGCAGTTGATCATCCAAAGCTTTTAAAAATTTAGTAGCCTTGCTATCAGAACCAACTTGAATAAAAGAAATTGCCAATTCTTCATCCCGTTCTAAACGATTTGTGGTTTCAATAATAATATCAATAACGGAGCGACGATCATCGGGTTCTCCATCAGTAATGATTAAAATTGTTTCTCCTTCAGTTTGAGTTTTCCCTGCTTTTTTTCGCTGAAAATAGTTATTAATTGCATCGGTTAATACTATTGTTAAATTCGTTGAACCTGCGGGATCATTTTCCTGAAAAATCTGTTCAACTTTACTGGCCGTAACATTATCATAACGACGAAAACGACTGGAAAAAACATAAACTGTAATGCCATCAGGATCAAATTGTTCACATTTACGAGCTAGGGCAATAGTTGATTCTTTTGCTTCATCCCAACGACTGCGGCCGCCTGCTTGGTCTGGGGTGGACATACTGCCGCTTTTGTCAATAATTAAAGTGTAGTCGCGGTTCTGCATGATGGTTTTTCCTGAGAGGGTTTTCAGTCTAAGTTTAACGAATCTCAACGCTTTTCGGATTTAGGATTCATTAATTTTCATTACTTTTAGAATTAAACAATTTTGAGAAATATATTAAGCAATTTCGATGCGATCGCGTCCCATTCTTTTGGCTTTAAACAGAGCTTCATCTGCTAGTTGAATAAAGTGGTTGATCTCCATACCTGGCTCTGGAATGATCGTTGCAACGCCAATACTAAGGGTTATATAATTCGACACCGAGGATCTGCGATGGGAAATTTTTTGAGCCGCGATCGCCGCTTGAATTCTCTCAGCCAATTTTTTTGCACCTGCTTGGGGAGTATGAGGAAGAACAATCACAAACTCTTCACCCCCATAGCGAGCCGCCAAATCCGTTGCTCGTTGACTCATCGATTGCAAAATAGTAGAAATCTGCTTGAGGCAATCATCTCCCAATAAATGTCCATAGGCTTCGTTGTAATGATGAAAAAAATCCACATCAATCAAAATTAGAGACAGGGGAAATTCTCCCCGCAAACATCTTTTCCATTCTGTGCTTATATATTCATCAAATCGACGACGGTTCGCAATTCCTGTCAATCCATCTAAAGAAGCTAATAACTCTAATTGTTGGTTGGCGATCGTTAATTCTCTTTCAAACCGTAACCGTTCATCAATTTCAGTTTTGAGGAGCATATTTTGCGTTTGTAATTTTTGATAAAGCCGCTTTTGATTCAGTTGATTTTCAACTCTAATCAGGACTTCTTCGAGATGAAAAGGTTTAGTAATATAGTCGATAGCACCCATTTCAAAGGCTTTAACTTTATTCAGCAACTGATCTGAAGCACTAATAAAAATAATAGGAATAGATTGATATTCTGGCTGGGATTTGAGAATTTCACAAACTTCATAGCCGTCCATTCCTGGCATATTAACATCCAACAAAATTAAATCTGGCTGGATTACTTCCAGAGCTTGAAGTGCGAATTTGCCACTAATTGCTTTTTTGACTGTATAACCCTGAGATTTCAACATCGTCGAAAGCAGTCGCAGATTGTCAGTAGAATCATCAACTAAGAGAATCATTTCTTGATGGTGAGCAGGCATAAAACTATTCATGAGCTTCGGTGAGATTGAGGATTAGATCGAGGCGGAAGTTATCTACCAAACTAGTCAGATTTTCAGCTAGAGTTTTCTGGTCAGCAGGAAGTTCTTCAATCAACTCAGTGATCAAGTCTTCATCCATAGCTAGGGCCGCTTGATGTAATTGACTAATCCACTTCTGGGGCATAACTTGAAATGATTCCGCCGTCAAGACAAAATTCGATCTATCTCTATCATATAAGGATTTGTTTTCATTTCGATAACAATAGCGAACACCTAAATGTT
This sequence comes from Snowella sp. SOY_38_metabat_116, assembly GCA_031396835.1. GTDB lineage: Bacteria > Cyanobacteriota > Cyanobacteriia > Cyanobacteriales > Microcystaceae > Snowella. Next base: position 13,186 of record JANNLO010000278.1, on the reverse strand, counting down.
GGGACATTTTTTCAAATAAAACCTTAGCTTGGTAGGGTTTAGCCATATAGTCATCGCAGCCTGCCTCCTTGGTGGCAATTTGAGCATCCGAAAAAGCGTTGGCAGTAATGGCAATAATCACGGTTTCTTTTCCACCAGGCATGGCTTTAATGCGTCGAGTTGCTTCATAGCCGTCCATCACGGGCATTAACATATCCATCCAAATTAAATCAGGTTTCCATTTTTTCCAAACTGCGATCGCCTCTAGTCCATTCTTAACGGTGCGAATATCAAAACCAAGAGGAGTCAATAATTTAACCATCAATAAACGATTTTCTTCTACATCTTCAGCAACCAAAATTCGATATTGGGGCTGGCCAGGTTCAAGCCCGATAATCCTTTGAGCAGGAGAATTTTTTTCCTGGGCGATCACCTCCGCTAGACGGACTTGAATATCGAAAGTAAACATTGATCCTTTGCCAACTTGGCTTTGGATTGTCAGTTCTCCTCCCATCAAATTCACAAATTGTTTACTAATTGTCAGCCCTAAACCCGCTCCTTGCATGGCTTGAAGACCAGTTTTTGTCTGCATAAAAGGTTCAAATAATAAATGTAATTCGCTTTCAGAAATTCCCTGCCCTGTATCCGAAATTTCAAAAAAAACATGACTAATTTCAGTTCCCAGAAAAACTCGCAATTTAACCCAGCCATTTTGGGTAAATTTAATCGCATTATCCAAGAGATTAATTAAAACCTGTCGCAATTTACTTTCATCGGTCATCACATATTTGGGAAGAGCCGCATCACATTCTAAAATGAGTTGTAAATTTCTGCTAGAAGCCTTGAGTTGCAACATTTCTGCAATGGAATCAATAACTTGCAATAAATCAAAATGATTTTCATTAAAACTTATTCGTCCTGCTTCAATTTTAGACATTTCTAAAACATCATTAATCAGGGAAAGTAAATGTTCACCGCTACGATTAATAATCTTGAGATATTGCCTTTGTTCTGGCGATAAATTATTATCCCGATTCATAATCTGGCTAAAACCAAGAATGGCATTCAGCGGAGTTCGCAATTCATGACTCATTTTGGCTAAAAAATGACTTTTGGCTTGGTTGGCAATTTTGGCTTGTTCGGCCGCAAATTCTAGGGCAGATTGAGAAAATTCTAAGGCTGTTAGGGTTAATAAATCCCTCAAATTTTTGGCGGCTAAAAGTTCTACTGTTTGCCAAGGAATGGAAGTTCCACGAACACTTTCTTGCCAAAGTGCAAAGGAGCGACGGGGTGAGGGAATGAGATGATTGAGCTCATCGGCGGTTATCATTGGTTTGGGATTTCCCGCCCAATTCACGGTTTGAATAACTTCGGGACGAAACCAGAGCAAGTAATAAGCTGTATTTTGAAGTCGGATGGAGATGCCCAAAAGTCCGCTAGCCGTATTTTGAAAACCCATGGCGGCGGGATAAAGTTTATTCAATTCTGATGTGGAAAAAACATCCTCAAGGGAATGCTCAGAAAACCAGTTCAACAGAGCATTGACTTCTGATAAACTCGGTGTTTCGCCAATAAGCGTTAATTGATTCCCAAAATAAAGAGCCGCACCCTGAGCTTGAAGCAGTTCTAATAAGCTTTTTCCATTGGCTTCCAAAATGGCATTGATTGAATCTAGTTGGCGATCGCGATTTTGTTTTTCGTCGGCCAGAAGTGGCATTTTGACAACAGGCAAAATACAAGGTGACAAAGTTGACTGAAGTTGTTGAAGATCTCGCCCATTATTAATTTGTTTTAAATGTTCCTGAATTTGAGCGTGAATAGCTTCGATATCTTGCCGATAAACTTGGCTTTCTTGCTGTTGTTTTTTGATCAACTTAAGCGCGATAAATTGTCCTAAATATTCAAAATAGTTCCGCATTTCTGGGCTAATATATTTGGGAGAAAAATGCTGACCCACAATCAACCCCCAAAATTGGTCATCATCTTTTAAAGGAATAACGCAAGAAGCTGCCACCCCCATGTTGTGATAATACTCAATATGACAAGCAGTAATCCCCATCAAAATCGATACAGATAGATTAAGCGGTTGACCAGTTAGGGGATGCAGAGAAGGAATCATCGCTGATTGCGGGGCATCAAGATCCACAATTACACGTAATCCATGATTGTAAAAAGTCCTGAGTCCGATGGGCGGAGTATCGGATGCAGGAAAACGCAGTCCCAAAAAAGATGTCGTTGGATTTTTCTGGGCTTCTGCAATAACCACGCCACTTTTATCTAGTTCAAAACGATATAAAACCACTCGATCATAGTCGGCAAGCTGTTGTATTTCCTGCACAATTAAGTCATTGGTTTCTTGAAAACTGGTTTCATTGTTAACTTTAGCCAAAAAAGTCTTCATTCGGCCGTAGTGATCAAACTCTTTTTCTTCTTCTTTAATAGGCTCTATTTCTAGGATTAAAATTTGGTGACGGCGATGCACTAAACCATGAAATTGTTGCGGAGCTTTCTGATGTTTTGGGGTGAACTGAAAAGAATAGGAAAAATCTCCTTTTGTTTGTTGCACACGATCGCAAAGTTCTTTTCCCTGACTAAGTGAGAGTAATTCTTTAATATTTTTATTTAATAAAGATTCAGGCATAATTCCCAAATGTAATTCTGTATTATTACTAATTTGGAGGATAGTTAATTCAGGTTCTTTTAAAACAAATAGAACGCCATAAGATTGAATAAAATTGGATAAATACCAGACTTCTTTCTCATAGTTTACAAATTCTTTGACTGGGGGAAATTTGATCATTTCAGTATTATTTAAATAGAAATTCATTAAAGGAAAGATTGTTTAAAGTCACTAAATTTTAGATGAAGACGACTTGAGTTTTGGAGTGATTTACTAGTACACAATAATTATTAATTGTAATTGTTTATACAAACAGTGAGAAAACATCTCGGCTTAAAAAGGATCTCTGGCTGTATGTTTCCTCAAATTGTCTTAAGGATTAGAGTCATTGTTTTAAAAGTTTTTCTTGACTAAATCTGGTTTTAAAGCTCTTGCAGAAATGCTTTTCTTGAAATAAAAAATCTACAAATTCAATATCAATTAATTACTTTTATAAGTTAACACACAATCTAATCTTAAAATCTCTAGAACCTTTCTTATTTTAGCAATTTATTAAATTAAAAATTAAAGTTTTCAATAATATATTAAAGAATTAAAGATCAACTAAAGGATTCAAACGTACGAACGCAGAAATATTAATTTTATGATCTTCAATTTGAAATTTTAAAAGTCTGGCAATAATTCCTTGTTTTTCAAATTGTTTTAAATTCAGGCGATCGCTGAAACTACCAATAACACTCTGTAAAATTCGTTGAGAAATTTTTCGTCCATTTAAACTTGCACTCGCATCAATCAATTCTAGCGATCGCCCTTGAATTATTTTAATTCCACTTTCGATGACAAGATTTAGCTCATCAGGCGGTTCAGAATCATCACTTTTTTGTAGTAATTGAACCTGAATTTGAACACGATTAGCTTCCTTAAAAATTATCTTTGAACTTATTAATTGTAGTGATGGAATATCAGTCGGCAAAAATTGACTTAATAGAGTTTGTAACCTAGCTTTGATCTTTGGATCTGCGAGGGCTTGGTTAAGATCTTTCTCAGTGATAATTAGATTAAATGCAGCTTGTAACGGCGATCGCAAAGAACTACGAATTTGTTCTAAATTTCCAGTTTTTAAATCATTTAATTTAAGATTAATCGCATCAGTTTCAATATCTAAAATTTCAATCCGAACATCATCAATTATTTCCAAACCTCGACTGGCAATGCGAACCCGATTAACTTTTCCTTCAATTAGTTGATAGCTAGGAACATTATCCACTCGGACAGATAATTCTTCCACACTTTTAACGCGATCGCGGATATTATGATCAATAACATTATCAACGACTAGACCAACAGGAGTAATAGTGGCGAGTAAACTCGTAAGAGCGATTAAAAACCATTCCATAAAGTATTAAAGTTAGATAAAATGTTTATTAATAGTAATTATAAACTGATACAAATGTGATTTTAATACATTATTAGAGTACATATCCAACTTTAACATATTTAACATAAGAGTAATAATTTAATTTAAAATTATTAACAATTAGCAATTAATTAATTTAATTAGACAATGAAAAATTTTATTCTTCAAGCCCTAAGCGGTTGTGGATTATTAACAGGAGCAAGTTATCCTTTTCGGGCATTAAATTTCTTTAAACAAAATCCCTCACTTTGGTCTTATATTATTATTCCTTTGATTATCAATTTAGGGCTGGGTATTTTTATCTATCTTAAATTTTTAGCATGGGAACAACAACTCACTGAAATTGTGATCCTTAACGGCATGAATTGGTTAAATCAAATCACAATTAATTTACCTAATTGGCTACAAGAATTAGATGTAGTTTTTATTTTTATAATATACTTATTTAAATTATTATTAGACTTGATTCTCTTGATTTTTACAGGTTTTATCTTAGCTCAATTAGGTTTTCTTGTGGGAACACCTTGGTATAGTAAATTATCAGAAAAAATAGAAACTATCAAACTAGGTAAACTGACCATTATTGAAATTAGTTTATTTCAAGAAATCCAACGCGCTTTATTATATGAACTTAAAAAAATCATTCTTTTACTATTTATTGGTTTACCCTTATTTTTATGTAATTTTTTACCAGGAATTGGAACATTAATTGCCACCATTGGAGGGATTAGTTTAACAGCTACCTTAACTTGTTTAGATTTTTGGGATCAACCTTTAGAAAGACGTAGATTCCGTTTTCGAGATAAATTAGGATTAATCGCCAAAAAATTTCCGATGAGTGCTGGATTCGGTTTTATGTGTTTATTATTAGTTAGTATTCCTCTTCTTAATCTAATAACAATTCCCTTTTGTGTAGCGGCTGGAACCTTGTTTTTCTGCGATCGCCTAACTCTTTCAAAATAAATTTTTCTTAAGCTATTAATTATTTAAAACGCATACAGGCAATGAGCTTAAGCCCCTTGTTATGAGACTTTTAGAAAAATCATTATGCAATCTAAATTCATGACAGTTTATTGATTTTGAAAAACTAACTTTAAACTCAGATTCTCAATTAAATTTAACCTAATAATAAAATTTTTTCAGCAACATTATTGGCGATCGGCATTACAGATAAACGGTTACCTTTTTTTATTAACAATAATTCTTCAGGCTGAAAAGTTTGCTTAAGATTTTCTAAAGAAATGAAGCGTGCAAAAACTTCGATAAATTTAACCTTAACTGTCTGCCAACGAGGATTTTCAGGAGAAGATTTAGAATCATAGTAATCGCTCTGAGAGTCAAACTGAGTTGGATCAACAACATTACTTTCGATAATTTGCATCAATCCAACAATGCCAAGTGGACTTGTATTAGAATGATAAAAAAAAGCTAAATCGCCAACATTCATTGTTCTTAAAAAGTTGCGAGCTTGATAATTTCGTACTCCATCCCACAAAGTTTCCCCTTCTTTTTTCAGATCTTCAATACTATAAACATCAGGTTCAGATTTCATTAACCAATAATTCATAAAATTTGTGTTTTAATTCTGTCTTTTCATCAGATAATTAGTTACTCTTATTATTCTAAATGTTTAGTCATTAGAAAAAAGAAGATTTTTAGTTTTATCGAATACTTTATTAAGCGATCGCCCAAACCCATTTTGCACAGAAACAGAAGACTTACTCAATAAAACAATGACATGATGTTCTAGAAAAGTTGATGTAATCGGTAAATTACGAGAATAAATCCCTAAACTCACCGTTAAAAAAAAAGATGTTGTCAATAAACTCAATCGTTTCATCACTCACTTCCTCATGAAAACAACTTTTGTAGTTTATACTAGCAACAAATTTAGTAACCTTAAGATACTATAAATTTCTATCGAGGATAAGATTATTTCTTTATTTCGCCATGGCAAAAAAAAACGATGACATTCAAATAGTAGAAACTTCCACCTTATTAACTTGCTATGGTTTTGACCTGCGGGGGTTAACGCCATTAGGCTTAATTAACAACTGGCTAGAAGTCTATTCCCTTTCATGGATTCGCTGGGCAGTGGTAGAAGCCTTGTATCAAGGACGTTATAAAGCTGTCTCTGTGGAACACTTACTCGATTTTTGGTCACGAAGAGGACAACCAAGATTTAATTTTAGTGATGAATTTGAGTTGCTGATCTCTAGTAAATTACCGAAAAATTACTCAGAAAATTTAATTGCTGATTTTCTTGACGACGAACCTCCCTTGTCTGTTCCCAAATCATTTTTAATTCCTGATTTTCCTGCTCCTCCCAGTTTATTAGAGCCAATTCTCAATAAACCGCCGATTATTCTGCCTGACACAGAGTTGCTTGCTGCGATCGCCGAAGGGACTGTTGTAGTCGAGAACAAAGAAAATATAAATAGTGAATTAGATTCTTGCGCGATCGCGATTGAGACAGAAATTCCGACTAAATCAGTAGCTTTTCCCCCCCGCTCTATTCATCAATTTATACCCATTGTCGATGAATCCGATCTATTCGGTAAACTCAGAACAGTGGTACAGCGAGAATTAGCAGCTAGTTTAGTTTAATGTTTTTTGGAATTTAACCCATCCAAGACAAATTGCGATCGCTGTTAAAAGCTTGTTGTCACTAATTCAGATCTAAGAAATTGCAGATGCCGAATCATGGCGAGGAATTTCGTAGGTCAGAAAATCGTAAGCTAAAATAGTTTGCGGAAAAATCGCCTTGGCTTCGGTGAGCAAATCGTTTAATTGGAGAAGATTTCCCGGCGCGTAGCGGGGACTGAAATGACTCATGATTAATTGTTTTGCTTGGGCGGCTAGGGCAACTTGGGCGGCCATGGTTGAGGTGGAATGGAGTCGGTCAAAGGCCATTTGGGCATCTTGGTGGGCAAAAGTGGCTTCATGAATCAAAACATCAACTTTTTGAGCCAAATTAATCGCCGCTTCACAAAAAACAGTATCGGTGCAATAGGCCATTTTTCTCCCCTTTTCCATTGGTTCGCACAAATCAGTTCCTCTAATCCGTTTACCGTTAGGAAGAGTGACAGTTTCGCCGCGTTTGAGTTTGCCATAAATGGGGCCTGAAGGAATGCCGAGAGCGATCGCTTTTTCTACATTAAAGCGTCCTGGTCGATCTTTTTCAGCAATGCGATAACCGTAGGCAGGAACTCGATGCTTTAAAAGTTCACAGTGAACGGTAAATTCTTCGTCTTCATAAACTAAGCCATCTTCATGAATTGTATGAACTTTGATTCGTTGGGAAAGATTGGTATAGGAATATTTTGTGCAGGCTTTGAGATATTCGGCTAATCCCGATGGGCCATAAATATCCACATCTTGACCTGTTCCCGCCAATCCACAACTCGCGAGCAATCCCATGAGTCCAAAAATATGATCGCCGTGCAAATGGGTAATAAAAATTCGGGTTAGTTGGGAACTTTTGACATCGCTGCGCAGGAGTTGGTGCTGGGTTCCTTCTCCACAGTCAAAAAGCCAAACCTCGGCCCGTTGAGGAAGTCTGAGGGCTATGCTGGATACATTCCGCGATCGCGTTGGCACACCAGAACTAGTCCCTAAAAAAGTAATCTCCACAATGTTTAATTTTTGGGTTAAATTTTCTTGAATTTCGGTTTTTGTCGTGACCGTCTTTCTTAGTTTAGCTTGAGTTATCTGATTATTCTTTAACCTATCCCTAAGCAAAAGGACATTCGGTATTTACAATGGGAAATATGCAATTAATTTAAGTAGATAATATTAATTTTCGATCATAAGGAGATCAGACCTGTGGATGCAATGGAGTTTTTTGAAAAAAGTTCGGGAAAATGGCGATCGCAACGTAGCACGCACCATCTGGCTTTTAGACGGGCAGAAATAGGAACCTCAGAAATTTATGTCGAAGCCTTGACCGCAGACAATCCCAAGGTTATCGAAATTTGTGAACTCCATGAATTTGATCCTGCTTTGGCCGTCGGTGGAGCGTTTGTTCGCTGGGAAAGTTCAATGGATTGGGATCAAGAAGGTGAAAATCATGAAGGGACAACGGTTTTTGCCCTAATTCCCGATGCTGATAATCCCAAAAAAGGAATTTTACTCAGAGAACGGGGCTATGCTGAAATTGTTCCGATTGCAGGACAATATCACATTGACGAAGAAGACGCGTTGGTGCTAGTGACAGATTATGAAACCATGACAACGATTGAGCGATTTTGGTTTGCCAATCCCAATTTACGTCTAAGAACCAGCACTGTTCAACGTTTTGGTGGCTTTAATACTGCAACTTTTTGTACTGAAATGCGTTCTGAAGAGACTTTAGAAACAACTTCTGAGCAAGTTCTTGCGGAAAATAATCCTAATGCACTAACTTTTGATGCCATCAGTGGTTGGTAATCAATAATTCTGCGATCGCCTTTAACTTGGCTAAATTAAAGCGCTGGTTAATTAGGCGATCATTTTCAAACAACAATTACTAAGATTGTTTTAAAGTTTTGGAGTTATTCACCATCACATCAATCAGAGGCGCGAGAATTAATTCCATGGCAAAACCCATTTTTCCGCCAGGAACCACAAGAGTAGTATGACGCGACATAAACGAATTATCGATCATCTTTAAGAGATAGGGAAAATCAATCTCATAGTTGGCTCGAAAAACGCGGTTAGTATGAATAATTACAAAACTTTCATCTAACAAAGGAATATCCCGTGCGATAAAAGGGTTGGAAGTATCAACAGTGGGGACACGCTGAAAATTGATATGGGTGCGAGAAAATTGGGGAGCAATGTGGTTAACATAATCTGGCATCCGACGCAGAATTGTTTCTACGATCGCTTCTGCACTATAACCCCGTTCAGAATTATCCCGATAAATTTTCTGAATCCATTCTAAATTGACAATAGGAACAACCCCGACCAGCAGATCAACGTGTCGAGCAACATCAACATCTCCTGTCACAATTCCGCCATGCAGACCTTCATAAAAAAGTATATCTGTCGGAGCTTCGAGAGTTTCCCAAGGCGTAAATTCACCCGACTTGCAAGTGATTCCCAGTCGAGTATTATGATGTTCAGCTTCATCTGTGTTGTGCAGGTAATAACGTTTACTTCCTGTCCCCGATTCTCCATATTCTTTAAAAAGATCTTCGAGCTTATTTAACACATTAGCTTCTGGCCCAAAGTGGCTCATATTTCTCCCCTCTGCCACAGCCTTACTCATAGCTTCACGCATCTCAACACGATTATATTTGTGGTAGCTGTCCCCTTCAATAACAACAGGTTTAACTCCTTCCCGTGTAAAAATATGTTCAAAAGAGCGTTTGACCGTGCTGGTGCCAGCCCCCGAAGAACCTGTTACCGCAATAATGGGATGTTTTTGAGACATGAGAATCAATCCTAGATAATTAAATAAATCAGATACTAATACCAATACCAATACGTTACGCTTTGAGCAAGGTATCTGTCTAAAGTAATTATTCTAAATTCTCACAATTCATCGCCCATATTCCTTATTTCAAATCGGGTTTATATAAAATTTAACAATTATTAATTTTTGTTTGTTTGAATAGTCCAAAATAGTCTCCTGCGATCGCGTTATTAACAATCAACAAGAGATTCGAGGATTGGAATTATTGATTGACTAAAAATCTGCTAAACACAAACAGCAAGATTAATTTTTTCTCCTGGTTGGGGTGAAATAATTTCAGTTTTTAGATTATTTTTAGCTAAAAGAAGACGAAAATCTTCAATAGTTCCTTCTTCTCGAACAATGTTGGCAACAATCCCTTGATAGCTAATCTTAGAAGCCGCCGCCGTTGGTAAAATAATTTTCGGTTGGAGCCATTGACACAATTCCAAACTTGTCTGTTGGCCTTTGAGAATGGGAGCTAGACCCAAAATACTTAATCCTACAATCGGCACTAAAACCACATCAATAGGAGCAAAGGATTTAAGGGTAGGGGAATGGTAGCCGTGCGGTTCGTAATAAAGACGATAGCCTGTGGTTAAATCTGTGATCAAATAAGCATTTTCTACGGATTGCGGGCCAACAATTGATCCTGGAAATGCTCGAATTTCAACTTTATTACTTAAAACAAAAGTTTCTTCTGGTTTGAGGGCCGTTATTTGTTGATAATTTAAGCTTGCAGCTACTTTGGCCGCATTCACAGAACCCACAACGGGAATAGTATGATCTAACGCTTTTAAAGTTGGCGGATGGGCATGATCTTCTAAACCTTGAGATAATAAAATTAAGGAAATTTGCTCAGGTAAGTCATAGGATTGCGTTTTTTCGCCTTTAAATAACCAGGGTAAATTGCCAAAAATCAAAGAACCTTCTAACCAAGGATCGAGAAGAATGGTTTCTCCCGCCACTTCAATTAGCCAAGAATTACTGTCAAACCAAGTTAACTGCATAGATTTCGAGAGAGATTTCTGAAAAAATTATTGCTTTTATTATGACGTAACACTTAAGGACAAAACCCAAATTATTAATGTTTTACAATTATTAGCAGAAAATAAAATAGAAGTTAATTATCTTAATTTAAGCAAAAAATTTTCTAGCTGAAGGTTTAGCTACTTTTCAACACGCTCAAAAACGAGAAGTTTTCAAAATTTTATCAGAAATTTATTAAACTAAAAATAAAATGCCGCCAGTCCTAAAAACCGACGGTTAAATTAAATTGTTTTTCTGAAAGATGAAGACCAGCTTCTAATATTATTAAATCTAAAAGTAAACTGGATTGAATAAAAATTACATCGAAGAACCTAAACCTGCGTAAGCTCCATAGAAAAATAAACCGAGAACACTGAGCGCACCTAAACCAGCAACGACAGCGACGATCCACAAAGGAATTTTACCTTCTGCAAACATGAAATTTTCCTCCTAATTGTTTCCAAATAATACTCGATTTAGTTAAAGAAATAACTGGAGAATAAAATTCCTAAAACCGCAACAAGTAATAACCCTAAAAAGAGGGAAGTGCGGTTTAATTCTACTGGCTGACGATTCGGATTTGTCTGTCTTTCCATTGCGATTAACTCCTATCGTTGAATAAATTGCATAGCGGCGATCGCACCAACAAAGAAAACCGAAGGCACAGCTAAAGTGTGAACTGCTAACCAGCGGACGGTAAAAATAGGATAAGAAATAGGTTGATTGGGATTGTTTGTGGCCATTATTTATTACCTTTTGATGATGAATTATTCGTTAAATTCTTTAATTCTTTCACTAGCGTCATAGCGGCTATCAATGATAGGCAATTCTTGACGTTCTTGAGTGAAATATTGGTCAGGACGAGGCGTGCCAAAGGCATCATAAGCTAATCCTGTACTCACAAATAACCAACCCGCTATGAATAACATCGGAATGGTGATGCTGTGAATAACCCAGTAACGAATACTGGTAACAATATCTGTAAACGGTCGTTCTCCAGTGCTTCCTGACATTGATGTTCTCCTGCAAATTAAACCAGACATTAACTTCTAGTTTACTATTTAATGGATCTGAGTTATCGGTCTAAGTAAAACTTAAGCCGCTTCTGTTGGGGGTGAATATTTCAGCAAAATGCCATTTTGTCCCAGAACAAATCCTTGGTCAGGCTTCAGAAAAACAATTCTATATAAATTAGCGGGAATGTTTTCGACGGCAGTATCTTTTTGCCAAGTCTGACCATTATCTTCGCTAACTAATAAATTACCACTTCCGCCAGCTACCCAAACTTCATCCTGAGTACGATAGGAAAGGTCAAGCAGACCCCAGCTATTTTTTGATTCAGGTGCGATCGCGTCTCCCCAATCTTCACCATCTAAGCTAGAGCTAAATTGAAGTTGTCCACCCCGTGCCAACAGCCAGAGACGACCATCTTCGCTATAACCCATTGTTTGTAAACGCCGAGAAGAATTGCGATTGTGTGGTTTCCATTCATTTTGCCCAGGTTCCCAAGTAGAATAGAAATTTCCTCTTGCAGAAACTGCCACATAACGACCATCTTTAGATCGTTCAATGGTACGAGCAACTCCCACCGCACCTTCAACCAATGCTTTCCAGCTTTTGCCACCATTATTGGTTTTGTAAATCGCGCCCAAATCTGTGATCATTTCAGCCGATTGACTGCCAGTTGCCATAATGCTGTAAGGTGCGCCAGGTAGTTTTTCACTTAAAGGAATGCGCGACCAACTTTTTCCCCCGTCTTCTGTCCGTAACAAAATAGAGGGTTTGCCCGTGATCCAACCTTCTTGTCCACTAAAACTAACGGCTGTAAAACTAACTTTTTCATCACCTAAATTAATGACCCGTTTTTCCCAACTATCTCCACCATCAGTGGTTTCAAAAATGCTGGATTTGGTTCCTACTAACCAACCGTGTTGGGGATCGTCCGTGAAAGAAATATCGGCAAAAGTGGAGTCGGTGTCTAGGGTGATTGTTGTCCAAGGGTTGTAGCTGAGGGATGGTGTCTTACTACAACTGATACAAAAAAGCGAAATGGCAAATAAGATAACAATTTGTTTCAGTTTTTGCATTAAGAAATTCATAAACATCTGAAAATAAGGCACTCTCATAAATATTCTCAATAGTTACTAAAGCAATGGTCAGATATAGGCAGACCCGCTCATATCTTTCGATTTAGTCATTTGGAACGGAATATTAATCCGTCTAGGATGTGCTACCACACAACCTCTATTCCGCTCTACAATCAACTTAAGACAGTTGAAAGAGTTAGGAATTACTTTTTTTCCAATGTTGAACGCACCGTTTACGTCAGCATGGATCACCGCTCCACTTTGAGAGCGGTATTTTTTTGTCGCCACTCGCTTGCCAGAAAACTTTACTCTTATTGGTCTTACCAGGTTGCCAAGTTGGATCGTATCCCAATCTAGAAATGAAGCCTTACTGGTGTAAGATTCTTCACCCACCTTTACGGTAATTCCTAATTTCTCTAGCTTTTGAGTCAACATTGAAATGAACTAGGCATGGGGGAATTTGAACAAACTGTTGATCGCTTCTGGTTCCCATGTTGCATTCAGCCTTCCATTATAATCTACGATCACAGTCCCCGATTGTAGTTTGCTGGTAAGATACTGGATTTTCCCAGCCTTAAAGTGCCTCCATGCTGTCTGGCAAGAAATCCCAATTTGTT
>JANNLO010000238.1:0-4500 GCA_031396835.1 Snowella sp. SOY_38_metabat_116 | reverse complement strand
CAATATAAAAAGGTCACATCTTTTTAACTAAAGTTAACGAGAGAATAAGGCTTTCAGCGAAAAAGGTCACATCTTTTCAAAAAAGCTTGACTTTTGCAACTACTTAATGTGTAGAAAAATCAGTCACGAAAAAGCGATCGCCCTCCCGAAAAGAGAAAAACGCGATCGCATCCCCAGGATATTAGGCAATAAAAAAAGGGCAGATTAACTACCCCCGATTAATGGCTAAAAACATAGATCTAACGATCCACTGATCCCATAATAATATCAATACTGCCCAAAATTGCCATAATATCCGCAACTTTCATTCCCTTAAGTAAATGGGGCAGAATTTGTAGATTATTAAAATCAGGAGCGCGAATTTTCCAACGCCAAGGGAAAACATCATCATTACCCATAATAAAAATCCCAAATTCTCCTTTGCCACTTTCTACACGGACATAATGTTCACCTTTGGGAATTTTAAAAGTCGGTGCAACTTTTTTGGCAATATACTGATACTGAAAATCATTCCACTCAGATTTTTTGCCTTCTTGCATCCGTTTAGCTTCTAAATTTTCATAAGGGCCGCCTGGAATACCTTTCATCGCTTGACGAATGATTTTGACCGACTCTCGCATTTCTCGGATTCGGACTAAATAACGAGCATAACAGTCGCCTGCGGTTTCCCAAATAACATCCCAATCAAAATCGTCATAGCATTCATAATGGTCAACTTTACGAAGATCCCATTGCACCCCAGAACCTCGCAACATTGGCCCCGACAAGCCCCAATTAATCGCTTCATCACGGGTAATTGTGCCGATTCCTTCAACTCGACGGCGGAAAATAGGATTATTTGTGATTAATTTTTCATATTCATCAACTTTAGGTAGGAAATAATCACAAAAATCTTCGCATTTATCCATCCAACCATAGGGCAGATCGACAGCTACGCCACCAATGCGAAAATAATTATTATTGATTAAACGCATCCCAGAAGCCGCTTCCCAGAGATCATAAATCATTTCCCGTTCCCGAAAAATGTAGAAAAATGGTGTTTGCGCTCCCACATCTGCCATAAATGGGCCAAGCCAGAGCAAATGATTGGCAATCCGATTCAACTCCAACATTATCACTCGGATATATTGGGCACGTTTTGGGACTTCGATATTGGCTAATTTTTCGGGAGCATTGACTGAAATTGCCTCATTAAACATTCCTTCTGCATAATCCCACCGACTAACATAGGGAACGTACATAATATTAGTACGATTTTCAGCGATTTTTTCCATCCCTCGGTGTAAATAACCAATTACGGGTTCGCAGTCAACAACATCTTCCCCATCTAAGGTGACGATGAGACGTAAAACCCCGTGCATGGAAGGATGATGTGGCCCCATATTGAGCACCATCGGTTCGGTTCTGGTTTCAATTTTTGACATACTAAGCGCAATTGCCACAATAAAGAGATCTTCATATTTGAAAATCATAGGACATGGTTAAGCGATAAGCAAGGTGGAAACGAGATGAGCTTCTGGGAATTTCTATTATTCAGATTAGATTTGAAAGTTTTATTGGTAATTTTGTCGAAAATAACAAGTCCAACAGAAAGTGATTTTCCACTTAAGATCAAGGGATAGATTATTATCGATTTATAAACTCTCAGCTTAACTCCTATGTTTAACTGGTTTCGCCGTAAATTCGGAGATGCGCCTGCAACCGAACAAGTTCCTATCCCGCCAGAATCTACTCCACCTACGGAAACCGAGTCTCAAGCGGAGGTTATTGAGGAGACCAAAATAGACGGTGATACGAGCCAGGAAGCCTATTTAGAATGGGCAAAAACAGCGTTTAAAAATATTCAAGACCGTAAAACTCAATCGACAGAAACAGTTCCAGAAGCTGTTGAAATAGCCGAAATAGCGGTTGAATCTGTTGCTGATGCTGTGGTCAAAATTGAACCCGAAGCAGTGGTTCTTTTGGCTGAAACTGTTACTACTGATATTACTGAACCTGAAATTGCAGCAGATGTTCAAGTTAATATTTCTGAAATTAGAGAAACGCCAGAAAAATTATCTGAAATAGTAGAAAACGCGATCGCGCCGATTGAAACTGAAGCAGAAATTCCTGCCAATATTCCTGCTTGGTTACAAAAATCTGATCGTCTAGAAATTCTCAAAGAAACCGCTATTGAAACTGAAGTTCCTGAAATTTCAACTCAAACTGTCTCTAGAAAATCAGGTATTATTTTTGATAACGATTTTATTTGGTCGGCTAAAATTCTGGCAGATCAAGGACGCGCGCCTGAAGATATTTCCGAAGAAGAAATCAATTGGCTCAGTCGTTTACGGCAAGGATTAACCAAAACTCGGCGAAATTTAGTCAATCAACTCAAAGCCATTGTTGGTCAAGGGCCGTTAAATCAAGCGGCGGTGATGGAAATTGAGGCGTTATTGCTTCAGGCTGATGTGGGGATTGAAGCGACAGATTATATTATTACAACGTTGCAAAATAAATTGCGGCAAGATGCTCTTCCACCCGATGAAGCGATCGCCTATCTGAAATCTATTTTACGAGAAATGTTAGACCGTCCTTTGCAAACTCTCAGCAATGCCGATTTTATTCCGACCAAAGCCACCCTGAATATTTGGTTACTCACGGGAGTTAATGGGGCGGGCAAAACTACGACTATTGGCAAATTAGCTCATTTAGCGCAAAAATCGGGTTACACTTGCCTGATTGCGGCAGCAGATACGTTTCGGGCGGCGGCAGTAGAACAGGTGAAAATTTGGGGCGATCGCAGTGGAACCAGCGTTATTGCCAACCCTGATAAAAATTCTGATCCCGCAGCAGTGGTTTTTGATGGCATCAGTGCCGCCCAATCTCGCAACATTGAATTATTGTTGGTGGATACGGCAGGACGTTTACAAAATAAAAAGAATTTAATGGATGAGTTGGCCAAAATTCGGCGCATTATTGACAAAAAAGCTCCCAATGCTCAGGTCGAATCTTTATTAGTATTGGATGCAACTTTAGGACAAAATGGATTGCGTCAGGCAGAAGTTTTTTCCCAAGCGGCGAAATTAAGCGGTGTGGTTTTAACCAAGCTCGATGGTACTGCTAAAGGTGGAGTGGCGATCGCGGTTGCCCAACAATTAAATTTGCCGATTCGTTTCATCGGAGCAGGAGAAGGAATTGAAGATTTACGTCCTTTTTCTAGTTATGAATTTGTGGAAGCCTTATTAGATGGTTAAGTATTCTTTTAGACTTGAGAAAATTGCATGAATAAAAAAGCTGCTGTGCCTTATCAAGGTTGGTCTTTACTTGAGCGCGATCCTAAAGTTATTGAACAATTAATGCCTTTTTGGGAATGGTTTTATCGTTATTATTTTCAGGTTAAAAGTGATGGCTGGCATCATTTAAAGTCAGATAGAAATTTTTTAATTGTGGGTTCCCATAATGGAGGATTAGCTTCTCCTGACATGGTGATGATGATTTATGACTGGTTCAAACATTTCGGTACAGAACGCCCCGTTTATGGCTTAATGCACCCTACTGTTTGGAAAGTTAATCAAAGTATGGCCCAATTAGCAGTTAAAGTGGGAGCCGTTCAAGCTAACCCCAAAATGGCGATCGCCGCCTTAAAAAAAGGAGCTAGTGTTTTAGTTTATCCAGGCGGAGCGCAGGATGTTTTTCGGCCCCATTGGCAAAGACATCAAATTCAATTAGCAGGGCGAAAAGGTTTTATTAAATTAGCTTTACGGCAAAATGTTCCGATTATTCCTGCTATTTCCGTTGGAGCCCATGATACATTGATTGTTTTAACAGATTGCTATGATCAAGCTAAACAATTGCACGATTTGGGAATGCCTTGGCTTTTAGACACTGATCCCATTGTTTTTCCTGTTTATTTAGGCTTACCTTGGGGAATATCCCTTGGCCCTTTGCCTAATTTTCCTTTACCTGTTCCTATGCACACCCGCATTTGTCCACCCATTATTTTTGATCGCTATGGAGAAAAAGCTGCCCGCGATCGCGTTTATGTAGAAGAATGCTATCAACAAGTGCTGAGGGAAATGCAACAGCAACTAGACCAATTATTATGCGATCAATAAATTAAATTATTAGAACATTATGATTCCTGCTTGGCTCATTATTGGTACAGTTGCCTTTGTCGTTGCTTGGTTACTCAATCGACTTTCCCCGAAAGATATTGCTTGGTTTAATCGTTTACGCCGTCCACCTTGGTTAACATTTGAATGGGCAATTCCTTGGATTTGGATTTCTATTTTTATTTGTGGTTCAGTATCAGCAACCTTACTTTGGAAAGCAGAACCAAATCAACCCCGCACTTGGGGATTAATGCTTGGTTATTTTGTCTTAGAAGTAGCCGTAATGGCCTACACTCCCGTAATGTGTAAACTTCGTAGTTTAAGAGTAGGAACTATTATCGGAGCAACTGGTTTTTTTATCGGTTTAGCTTTAACTTTTTTAGTTTTTCCTATTTCAGAAATAGCA